>VBKF01000091.1 GCA_005888095.1 Deltaproteobacteria bacterium
AGCACCGCCCCGTGCAGGTGCCGGTAGCCCGGCGTCTCGGGCGTCAGCTCGAAGCTCGCCTGCACCGCGGCGGCCGAGCCGTCGGCCGAGACGAGCGTGCCGACGTACGCCTCGTTCGAGAATGCGCGCCGCCGGACCTCCTCGGCGTCCGCCATGTCCGCGGGCGGGGTCTCCATGACGCGCTCCACCTCCATGCCGTCGGCGGTGCCGCGGATGGCCTTCACCTGCGGCGCCGCCAGGCTCTGGAGGAGCGCCTGGTTCGCGCCCGGGATGCGCCGGATGCGCTCCGTGACCTCGGCGAGCTTGGTCAGGAAGGCCGGCGTGAAGACGTGGCCGTCATGCGGGAAGAGGCCAACGACGACCAGGTTCTTGTCGCCGAAGATGCGGTGGACGTCGTTCAGCGTCTGGATGAAGGGATGATCCTGGGGAAGCTGGCGGTCCGGGTCGACCTCGACCCGGAGGTGGGTCGCCGCCCGCCCGAGGAGGACCGTCGTTGCGAGGACGGCGGCGAGCACCGTCCAGCGATGCCGAACCACCCAGCGTCCGTAGGCTGCGAGCAGGTTGGTGAGCATGTGCGCTGTCTCCTTTCCTCACGCTGCCGCGCGCTCGAGATACTCGTGGAAGGCGCCGTAGAACGCGGCATCGAGCTGGTCGAAGGCGTCCTGGAGACGCTCGAGCGTGGCCGCTACGAACCGAGGCGAGAGACGGCGCTCGAAACGCTGGAGCCAGCTCCCCAGGTACTCGACGTGCCGCTCCTCGTCGCGGAGGATGCTGGCGATCACGGTCTGCGTGCCGGGATCGCCGGTCAGCGCATCGTAGTTGGCGCAGATCTTGGCGGCCCCGTCCTTCTCCGGGATGTAGGCGAGCGCCACGCATTCCATGAGCTCGGCATCGCCCATCGAGCCTCGTGCCATGTAGACCTGCTTCGGGTCGCGTGCCCGGCTCTGCTCGACGATCCGTTCCACGCGGTCGAGCTCTGGCGGGAGGCGACGGCAGGAGAAGCCGATCTCATTCATGCGCCGCAGGAGGAGGTAGGAGTGACGCGCCTCGTCCATCGCGTGCCTCGCCAGGTCCATCTTGAGCTGCGGGTCGGAGACGAGGTCCGTGAGCGTGAGAAGGTCCGCTCCACCTCTCACCTCCGACGCGCGGATCAGGTTCAGGATGGCTCCCGTGCCCCCGGCGCGGGCATGAACCATGCGGAGGAAGTCGACCATCTGCTCGTGCGTCGCTTGCATGCTCAGGCACTCCTCTTGAGCGGCTGGAACGCCGCCTGATTACCGAGGCCGGGCTCCGGCAGCCGTGCCGGCAGCACCACTTCGGGGTGGTCGATCTCGAAGAAGAAGGCCCAGTAGCGGTGGTCACTGTGCATGCCGACACCGCTGCGCAGATCGCAGGTGAGCAGCTCGTGCTCGCAGCCGCCGAGCTTCGTGTAGCGCGCGACGATCCCCGTGCGCCTGAACCTCATCCACTCGTAGCTCCAGATCCGCTCGGCCTTCGAGCACACGATGGCGTGCTCGGCGCCGGTGGCCGCCACCACGAAGTGGGAGACGAGCTTGAAGAGGCCGAGCGCCACCACCGGCAGGAAGCGCTTGCTGTTCCGGTGCATCGGGAGGACCGCGAACCGGGTGATCTCGACGGCGCTGGCGGAGCGGAGCGCGGGCGGGAGGACGAGATACTCCTCGCACTCGAGTGGGCCCGCCGCGCGGGGCGTGACCCTCATAGACCCGACCGCCTCGCCCGTGCGCATGTCCTCGGCGAGCAGGAGCCAGGAACGGCCGTCGTACTCGTCGGGCACGGGCACCTCGTAGCCGCAGGCGCCGCGATAGACCTGCCGGCGGACGTCGAGGGCGCGGGCGACGGATGCCGCATCCTCGCAGACGCTGAACCGGTAGCCGCGCAGCAGCCGGGTGAAGATCGATCGCTCCTTCGCGGGCCGATCGGGGAGCTGGGGAATTTCGGTGCTTTGCATTGTGTGCGCCTCCTGGGCGGGTTCCGAAGCAACCGCTGTGCCCGGTGCCGTAGGCGAAACAGCGCTGCAAATCCGGGGGCTTAGCGGCCGGGGCAGAGTGAACTCGGGTTCCTGTCCCATGAACCCGGTCCCTGGCCGTTCCCGGCCCGGGGAGGGCCTCCCTCAGCAGGACGCGAGCTGCTCGGCGAAGCCGCGGCCGAGGAGGTCGAGCGTCTGGCGGGGAAAGGCGCGAGAGAGGACCCGGGCCTTCTGGCCGGGGGAGCGCACGACGGCCGTCACCTCGACGTGGCTCTTGCCCGGGAGGTCCAGGACAGCGAGCTTCACGAGGCCGCGTCGAGCCGTCTCGCGCGCCTCGCGGAGCAGGCCGCGGAGCTCGCGATAGAGCCGCCCGCCCTCGACCGGCAGCCAGGTCGCCTCCGAGCACCGCAGCGTGAGCACGAGCTCACCGTCGGGGAACGCGGCGGACTCGGCGCGCAACGCGCGCCCGAGCGCGCAGTGGAGGCAGGTCCTCGTCACGTCGTCCATTCCCTGCACACGCCGTGCCGAGCGCCGTGTGCCACCGCATGGTAGCAAGCATGAGGCTCACCACGGCGAAGACGCAGGAACCCCCGTTCCTGTCGCGTCACGCCGGTTCGCGCGAGTTCACGTCGCTGTGGCTTGAGACTCGGCACTCGCGACCGGAAAATCCACGTCAGACCCATGCATCCTCACGCCCTCGTCCCGCTCGTCGCGGCGGTGGCGAATGCGATCATCTTCGCGCTCGTCCTGCGGGGCGGGATGAACGCCATCCGCCGCGTCTTCGCCTGGATGACGCTCACCGTCATCTCGTGGAACCTCGACATCTTCTCGCTCTACTACTTCCCCGACGTGCCCTCGGCGCTGTGGTGGAGCATGGTCTTCCGGACCGGCGTCTGCCTGGTCCCGGCGGCGGTCTTGCATTCCGTCTGCGTGCTGACGGGCGCCAAGGGACGCATCTGGTCGTCCCTGCTCGCGGCCGGTTACGCCACCGGCGCCTTCCTGGTGATCGCGAACTTCCGGGGCGCGCTCGTCAGCCGGCTCACCCCGCACCCCTGGGGCTGGTACATCGAACCGGCGCCGCTCTACTCGATCATGACAGCGTTGATCCTGATCTACTTTTCGCTGTCGATCGGTCGCGTGGCGCATACCTATCGCCACCCGTCCGACGCCCGGCAGCGGACGCAGGCCAAGTTCTGGCTCCTCGCGATCGGCGTCTCGGGCCCCTTCGACCTCACCAATCTGCTCCCGCTCTACGGAATCAACGTCTACCCGCTGGGTAGCTTCGGAAACGTCGTCTACCTCGGGATCGTCGCCTACGCGATCGCCCGTCATCGGCTGATGGACGTCGACTACGTCGTCCGCAAGGCCGTCAGCTTCTCGCTCGCCGCCTCGGCCGTCCTCATTCCCGGCGGCATGGCGCTCTTCGCCCTGAGTCGGGAGGTCGGCGGCGAGGGGCCCGTGATCGTCGCCTGCGCGGCGGTCGGACTGGCCCTCCTCTCCGTGATCCTGATCCCGACCTTCCAGGAGGCGCTCGAGACGCGCGTGCACCGCGCGTTCTTCCCGCAGCTCTACGACTATCGCCGGCGCCTGCAGGAGCTGCCCGCCGCGCTCGTTCATCTCGTCGACCGGAGCCAGCTGGTCAGGCGGCTCGGCGAGTCGCTCGCCGCCATCCTCGACGTCGAGACCTGTGAGATCTTCCTCCCGGACGAGAACGGGCGCCGGCTGGCGCTCGCCTACCCGAGCCCGGGAGTCCCCGAGCCGCTCGCCGAAGCGATCGCTCGCGACCTCGAGCAGCTCGCCGAGCCCGTCCTCGCGAGCGAAGTCGAAACGCTCAGTCCGGTCGGGGCGAGCCTCTTCCGCACCCGCCGCTGGGAGGTGGGCATCCCCCTCCGCGTCAACGACCGCCTGAACGGCTTCATCGGCCTCGGACAGAAGAAGGACTTCCGCATCTTCTCGAGCGAGGACCTCCAGCTCCTGTCGGCGGTGGCGAGCGGCGCCACCGTCGCGCTCGAGAACGCGAGCCTCTCCCGCCAGCTCCGCCGCTCCGAGGCGGTGCTCGAGCGCGCCAACCGTCTCTCCTCGCTCGGCACGCTGGCCGCCGGCCTGGCGCACGAGATCCGCAACCCGCTCGTCGCGGTGAAGACCTTCCTCGACCTGCTGCCCCAGCGCCTGGACGACCGGCAGTTCCTGAGCGAGTTCCGCGAGCTCAGCCTGAGCGAGCTCAGGCGGGTGACCGACCTGATCGCCGACCTGCTGACGCTCGGCAAGTCGCGCACCACGGAGCGGCGGCCGGTGGATCTGCCCGTCACGCTCGAGCCGGTGATCAGGCTGATGGACACGACGGCCCGCAAGCGACAGGTGGAGCTCCACTCGCACTGGAAGCCCGACCTGCCGGCCGTGTCGGCGGATCCGGACCAGCTGAAGCAGATCGTGCTGAACCTGCTCCTCAACGCCATCGAAACGAGCCCGGCCGGCGGGCGCGTGATGCTCGACGTCCGCGATGGCGCGGTCCTCGGGACGACGGCCGCCGTCGTGATGGAGGTCCGCGACCACGGCGCGGGCATCCCGGCGGATCAGCTGGAGCACATCTTCCATCCCTTCTTCACCACCAAGGAGACGGGCACGGGCCTCGGGCTGGCGCTCGTGCACCAGATGGTAGTGGACCACGGCGGGGAGATCGCCGTCGAGAGCACCGTCGGTCAGGGGACGGTCTTCCGCGTGACGCTGCCGGCGGCGCAGCTCGAGCTCAGGCGAACCGGGACCTGAGCGTCACATCCCGAGCCGGCGCATCTTCTTCAGGAGCCCGCGGTACGTGATCCCGAGCTCCTCGGCGGCGCGCGTCTTGACGCCGCCCGCGCGGGCGAGGGCCGCCTCCACCTGCTCGCGCTCGAACGCCTCGGTGCGGCTTTGCAGGAGGCCGGGCGCCGCGCCGTCGGCAGCCCCTTCCTGCAGACGCTCGGAGAAGAGGTCCTCGGTGAGCGGCGCGCCGGGGTCGGCGAGCAGCACCGCGCGCTCGATCTCGTTGGCGAGCTCGCGCACGTTGCCCGGAAACGCGTAGCGGGAGAGCAGCGCGAGCGTCTCGTCGCTGGGCTCGCCGACGGGCTTCTTCAGCTGCGCCGCGAGCCGTCGCGCCAGATGCCGGGCGAGGGCCGGGATGTCCTCCCGCCGGTCGCGCAGCGGCGGCAGGCGGATCGGAAAGACGCGCAGGCGGTAGTACAGGTCCTCGCGGAAGCGGCCCGCCTTCACCTCGTCCTCGAGGCGACGGTTGGTGGCCGTGATCACCCGTACGTCGACCGTGCGGGCCCGGGTCTCGCCGACGGGGCGTATCTCGCCCTCCTGGAGCACCCGCAGGAGCTTCGCCTGGAGCGCCCCGCTGGTCTCGGAGATCTCGTCGAGGAAGAGCGTGCCGCCGTCGGCCACCTCGAAGAGCCCCTTCCGATCGGCGACGGCGCCGGTGAACGCGCCGCGCCGGTGGCCGAAGAGCTCGCTCTCGAGGATGCCCTCCGAGAAGGACGCGCAGTTGACCGCCACGAAGAGGCGGTCCCGCCGGTCGCTCGCGGCGTGGATGGCGCGCGCGACCAGCTCCTTCCCGGTGCCGGTCTCGCCCTCGATCAGGACGGTGGTGGGCGACGGCGCCACCCGCGCCACCAGCGCCAGCACGTCGCGGATCGCGGCGCTCTCGCCGACGATCTCGTCCGGCGCCGCCGTCTCCTTGAGGTAGGTGTTCTCGGCGGCGAGGCGCTGGTTGGCGCGGCTGAGCTCCTGCAGCAGACGCGCGTTCTCGCGCGCCAGGTGGAACGCCTCGATGGCGCGGCGGAGTGTGAGCCTGAGCTCCTCGCTCTCCCACGGCTTGGTGACGTACCGATAGATGCGGCTCGTGTTGATCGCCCGCACGATCGCGTCGACGTCGGTGTAGCCGGTGAGCACGATGCGGTTGGCGTCCGGCCGGATCTCCATGGAGCGGGCGAGGAACTCCACGCCGCTCATCACCGGCATGCGCTGGTCGGCGACGATGACGGCCGGGTCGTGCGCCTGGAGGAGCTGGAGCCCGCCGGCGCCGCTCTCGGCCGTCAGCAGCGCGAACTCGTCGCCGTAGTTGAACGTGAAGGCGCGGAGGATGTCCGGCTCGTCGTCGACCACGACCACCGGAAAGCGCCGGTAATCGAACTCCACCGGTCCCCCTATCCGTTGCCGCTCGCCGCCCTGTCAAGGGAAACGGCGGAGGCCTCGGTCGGCAGCACGATGCGGAACGTGGCGCCGGCGCGGGGCGCGCTCTCCACCTCGATCCGCCCGCCGTGGGCGGCGACGATGCCGTGCGCGATCGCGAGCCCGAGCCCGGTGCCGCCGCCGACGTCCTTGGTGGTGAAGAACGGGTCGAAGATCCGCCCGAGCACGTCGGCCGCGATGCCATGGCCGTCGTCGCGCACGGTCACGGTCACGACGTCGCCGTCGTGCCGCGTCCCGATCCAGACGTTCCCCGCTCCCTCGATCGCATCGCAGGCGTTGGCGAGCACGTTCATGAAGACCTGGTTCACCTGGCCCGGGTCGCACTCGACGAGCGGCAGCGTGCCGTAGTCGCGGTGGATCGTGATGCGGTCGCGCCAGCGCGGCTCGAGGAGCCGGAGCGTCACCTCGAGCCCCTCGTGCAGGTCGACGAGCTTGCGGCTCGCCTCGTCGAGTCGGGAGAAGCTCCGCAGGTCCTTGACGATCGCCACCGTCCGCTCCGCGCCGCGCGCCATGATGTCCGCGATGTCCTCGGCCTCGCGCAGCATCGACGCCACCTCGGGCGGTGCGCCCGCGGCCGCCTGTGCGAGCCGGCGGCGGAGCGGCGCCACGCTGGTGGCGATGAAGCTCACGGGGTTGTTGATCTCGTGCGCGACGCCGGCCACGAGCCGGCCGAGCGACGCCATCTTCTCGGAATGCACGAGCTTCGTCTCGGCGTTCTTGAGCTCGGTATAGGCGTCGGCCAGCTCGCGGTTCGCGTCCTGGAGCTGCGCCGTCCGCTCGCGCACGCGGTCCTCGAGCCGGAGGTTCAGCTCGGCGAGCGCCTCGTACGAGCTGGCGTTCTCGAGCGCGATCGCGGTGGAGTTGGCGAGCGCCCGCAGGAACTCGGCGTCGGCCGCGGTGTAGAAGAGACCCGAGCGCTTGGGCCCGGCCGTGAGGACGCCGACCACCTCCTCGCGCCGGCGGAGCGGCACGGCGACCTCGGCCCCGAGCGCCGCCATCGCCGCCCGCGCGGCGTCGTGGGCCTCCGGGGCCGGGTAGAGCTCGGCCGGATCGAGGCTGGTGAGCACGCGCCCGGCGCCCAGATGTCGGGCGAGCGACGGTGGGATCGTCGCCCCGCCGCCCACCTCGGCGAGCCGCCCGCCGTTCGCCACGAAGAGGCGCGTGCCGGTGTTCGGGATCGTCTCGTCGACGCAGTCCCGGACGAGCTCCCCGATGCGGTCGCGCTGCAGGGTCGCCGCGAGCTGGGCCCCGAGCGCGGCGAGCACACGCGGGCCGTCGTAGCGGGTGCCGAAGAAGACGAGGTCGACGAGCGCCTGGAGCCGGGTGCGCAGCGGGTTGAAGAGGAGCAGCACGGCGAGCGTGAAGACCACCGGGAAGGCAGGCGACTCCGTCACCGCCCCCGCCTGCAGGATCAGGTTGAGCACCACGACGGCCGCGACGTACGCGGAGCCGACGGCCCCCGTGAGGACCAGGTAGTAGGCGCCGCGCTTCACCATCGCGTCGATCTCGAGGAGGTCGTGCTGCACGATCGCGTAGGCGACGGAGAGCGCGAAGAGAAAGGGCGTGAAGGCGGCGGTGTTCATGGCGACCCCGCCGCCGAGCAGCGCCGAGATCACCACGATCGATCCGGGAATGCCGAGCCCGAAGAGCACGCCGAGCGTGACCACCCGCACGCGCTGCCGGGCGAGCTGCGACCCCCCGCGCCAGTAGACCCAGACCAGGCGCGCGGTCAGCACCACGACCACGACGCCGAGGTAGATCATGTTGGCCGCGAGGAGGCTGGAGTACGTCGAGGGCCGGTAGAGAAACGCCTCGTAGAGCACGAGGATCGCGAGCGAGAGCCCGTACCCCGCGTGCCTCCAGCGGGCGAAGCGATGTGTCTGCGGGAAGAGGAGCGCGAACTGCAACACCGCGGCCGGGAAGAACGTCTCCCCGACGACGTGGAGCCGGAAGAACGACGCGGGACCGTAGAGGTCCATGGCGGTGAGCAGGAAGAGGCTCATCGCCACCCCGACCATGAGGAACGCCCGCACGACCGGCGCCCGCGGCCGGAGCACCCACGCCACCAGGCCCGAGGCGAGGTACATGGCGCCGTTCAGCAGGAAGGCGCCGAAGAGCAGCATCCAGTCGCGCAGCGTGAAGCGCTCGGCCGCGACGGTCACCTCGCGCTCGACGCCGCGGCGGGCGAGCCGATAGCGCACGGGCGTCCCCGGCGCCAGCGCGGCCACCCGCGCGTAGGCCTCCGCCGCCGAGCCCACCGCGACACCGTTCACGGCGACCACCTGGCTCTGGTAGAGCCCGGGGACCGAGGTGCCCGACCAGTTGGCCAGGCCGACGGAGGCGATCACGCGGTTGTCGAGGAGGACGAAGCCGGGGAACACGCGGCCCACCCAGGCGCTGCTCGTGATCGTCGTCCGGGTGGCGAGGACGATCGCCGCGAGGCCGATCGCGATCGCGCCCAGCCGCACGGCGGCCGACGCTCGCGGGGTAGTAAGGAAGCTCTCCGGCATTCCCGTCCGCTTCGGGGGCGCAATCTTACGCAGCCGGCCCCCTGGCGCCAACCGCCGCCCAGACGACGCCCAGACGGCGGTTTAGACGCGGTGCGGGGTGCGAGATCGCCCTCGTGTCCCCGCGCTGAACACCATGAACGCCGCCGCCACGACGGCCGCGGCGGTGACGAACATCGTCCGGTGACCGAAGGCCTCGGCCACATGCCCGAGCGCGAGGGAGCCGGTCGTGGTGCCGAGGTTGAAGGCGCCGTTGAAGAATGCCTGGGCGCGGCCGAGCTCGTCGGCGTGGGCCCGGTCGACCGTGAACGCGTTGAGCGTCGGGTAGGCGATCCCCTGGGCCACGCCGAACAGCAACCCCGCCCCGGCGAGGCCGGCCGGCGACCGCGCGGCCGCCAGGGCAATGACCGACACGGCGAAGAGCGCGAGCGCGGCAACGATCACCGGCCGATGCCCGCGCGTGTCGCCGAGCCCGCCGCCGAGCACGCGGCTCATCACCGCCGCGGCGGTGTAGACGAGGAAGAACAGCGCCACCGGCCCGAGCCGTGCGTCGCGCGTGAAGGTCGGCACGTACGTGACCACGGCCCCGAACGCCACCCCGCAGCCGCACACGGTGCCGAGGGCCGAGAGGACCTCGCGGGTCGGCGCGAGCCGTTCCCCCGCGTCTGCGGCCGCCTCCGGCGGCGACGCCTCCGGCACGGTCCACGCAATGGCGAAGGCGATCACCGAGAAGCCCGCCGCGAGCGCGAACAGCGCCGGAAAGCCGGCCACGGCGATCAGCAGCTCGCCAAGCGCCGGGGCGAGCGCGTGCGTGGTGAGCGTCGAGACGCCGAAGAGGCCCAGCGCGGCGGCCCGGCGCGTGGCCGGCGCGAAGGCGACGGCCAGCGTCGAGGCCGCGTTGAAGGCGGCGGCGAAGGCGACGCCTTGCAGGATGCGCAGCGCGTAGAGCGCGGGACCGATGGCGTGCACGAAGAGGAAGGCCCCCGACGCGACGGCCATGGTCGCCACGCCGCCGAGCAGGAAGCGCCGGCGCCCGACGCGGTCGAGCACGGCGGCGATGACGAGGACGGCCGCCAGGCCCGCGACACCGCTCGTCCCCATCACGAGCCCGATCGTCCGCTCCGAGCCGCCGAGCGCCCGCACGTGCAGCGGCAGGAGGAAGAAGGAGGCGAACGTCAGGAAGAAGAAGAAGTTCGCCGCCGTGACGCGTACGAAGCGCGGCGTGAGCAGCCGAGCATCCGCGGCCGGCGCGCCGGCCTGTGCGAGAGGGGCTTCCATCGGCGACGCCACGCCTTGCCGCGCCAGGCGCCGCATTATACATGCCGCGCATGGCGACCGAACGACGACGCGAGCTGCGGCGCCGGCGCAAGCGCCGCCGCGAGCGGCTGAAGCAGCGACGCCGCGACCAGGCGCGCGAGCGCCGCCGCCAGCGCGCGAAGACGGCGTAGGTCGGCCGAAAGCCGGATTGACACTCCCGGCCGGGAGGCTAGGCTCCACCCGGGTTGCTTACGGGTCGCCTCGCAGCGGTTTTGGCGTTCGTGACCGTCCTCGCCGCCTGCGGTGAGCAGGCCGAGAGACGGGCGACTCGCCCCCCCATCCGTGGACGCGTGCTCGAGCAGATGAGCTTCGGACAGTCCACGCCCGCCGATGTCGAGCGCGTCTTCGGCGCTGCCGACGAGCGGCCCCCGGACGGCTCACTCGTCTACCGCACCGAAGACCGGCGCCGCAGGGAGACGGAGTCCGTGACGTTCCGCTTCGAGGGCGGGGTCCTGAGCAGGATCTGCCGCAGCCGGCCCCAATGAGGCCGGCTACCGACCCGCTCGCCCGAGCCACGACGTGAGCCGCTCGAGCTCCTCGCGCCCGTGCGCCCAGAGCAGCGCGCGCGCCTGCAGGGGGCGCCAGAGGCCGCTCGACTCGCCGATCAGCCCCGGGCGGGGGTCGCGCGACACCGCGTCGCGCAGGAACGGGAATTCCTCGATAGTGGCGGCGGCCTCGGAGTCGGCGAAGAACGGCGCCGGCTCCGCCTCGCTCGACGGCACGTGGCGGGGCCGGCGCTCGCGCTCGCGCAGCGACTCGTCCGCAGCCCACGCGACCTCCGCGGCGTCGAAGTAGCGGAGCACCGTGCGCAGGCCGTCGACGACGCCGGCCCCCGTGACATGACGCGCAGCCAGCGCCTCGACCTGCCGGTGCAGGCGGAGGAGGCGGTGGCTGTAGTCGGCGAGCTGGCCGGGCGTGCGGTCCGCCGGGGCGAGGGCACGCAGCTCGCCCTCGAGCTCGTCGAGCGACGCGTGCGCCTCCGGCGCGACGGGCGCGGGCGCC
Organism: Deltaproteobacteria bacterium; assembly: GCA_005888095.1. Taxonomy (GTDB): domain Bacteria; phylum Desulfobacterota; class Binatia; order DP-6; family DP-6; genus DP-3. The sequence goes on from VBKF01000091.1 coordinate 11,041, forward strand.
GGCGTGGCGACCAATGCGCGCACGCTCGGCGCCTCGGGAGGAGGCGGGGGCGGAGCCGTCGCCACCGCGCGCTCCCACGTCGCCGGACCGAGCGCGAGCGGCACCGTCCCGGTGGACCGACGGACGAGGAGGAGAAGCGCCTTCTTTCCCTCACGCGCGTCGCGCACGGCGCGCGCGTAATCGGCGCAGCTCCGCGGTAGCGCGGCGTTCACCTGCACGAGCGTGTCGCCCGCATGCAGGCCCGACTCGGCCGCGGCCGAGCCCGCGTCGACCGCCGCGATCTCGAGGCCGCCCTCGCGGGCGGCGAGCGCGAGACCGGTCTGCGCGCGACCCTCCTCGCAGGGACTCGCGCCCCACGCCGCGCGCGCCGCGAGCGCGGCCGCGAGCACCAGCCTCACCGTCCGAGGGTCTGCCACGCCGCCTCCACGCGCCTGCGCAGCTCGGCGCGCGTACCGCCGTTGTCGATCACCACGTGGGCCACGCGGCGCCGCTCCTCGTCGGTCGTCTGGACCGCCATCCGGCGCTCGACCTCCGCGTGCGACAGACCCCGCTCCTCCATGACCCGGGCGATGGCCGCCTCGCGCGGCGCGGTCACGGCCCAGATGCGATCGAAGAAACGCCACCCCGCCTCGATGAGGATCGCCGCCTCGATGACGATCGGCGGTGCGCCCGGCTCGGCGCGCGCCGCCACCACCCGGCGCTGGACCTCCGCGGCGATCAGCGGATGCACGAGGGCGTTCAGCCGCGCCAGGGCTTCCGGGTCGCGGAAGACGATCGAGCCGAGCGCGCGGCGGTCGATCGTGCCGTCGGGCGCCACGACGCCGGGCCCGAACGCGGCGACGACGCTCGCGTGGCCCTCGGTACCGGGACGGTAGACCTCGTGCCCGATCCGGTCGGCGTCGATCACGCGCGCCCCGAGCTCGGCGAGCATGTCCGCGACCGTGCTCTTGCCCGAGCCGATCCCGCCGGTGAGCCCGATCACGGGAGCCGCCATTGCGGGGCCCGCTATCGCAATCGGCGCGCCAAGTCGAGGCGCGCGCGCTCGCCCGCCCGGCGCTGGCCCGCTATAAGGCCAGCGGGAGGGCGAGCCATGTGGCTGCCGGAAGTCGGGGTGGTGGAGAAGGTGATCCGCTCGTCCATCGTCTACACCTTCCTGCTGGTCGTGTTCCGCCTGACCGGGAAGCGGCAGGTCGGCGCGCTCACGCCGTTCGATCTGATCGTCCTGCTCATCGTGAGCAACGTCCTGCAGAACGCGATGATCGGCCCCGACAACTCCGTGCTCGGCGGCCTCCTCGGCGCCTGCACCATCTTCGCCGCCAACGCAGTGGTCGCCCGGCTGACGTTTTACGACCGCCGCCTCGAGAAGCTGATCGACGGCACCCCGACCCGGCTCGTGCACGACGGCCAGGTGGACGAGGAGGCGATGCGCCGGGAGCTCGTGACACGGGCCGAGCTCCACGCGGCGCTGCGCGAGGCGGGCCTGTTCGAGATCTCGCAGGCGCGCTTCGCCATGCTCGAGGCGACGGGGAAGATCACCGCTGGAGCAAAGCGGCCGTGAAGCTCGCGGCCCGGCGCCGGCGCATCAAGCTCCCGGGGGCCGGCGCCGTGTCGGCGGTGATCGCCCTGCCCCAGCGGTTCCGGCCCGGCCGCACGCCCGCCGTGCTGCTCGCCCACGGCGCCGGCGCCGGCATGTCGAGCCCCTTCGTGTCGTTCGTGCACGCCGAGCTGGCGCGCGCGGGCTACGTCGCCGTCAAGTTCAACTTCCCGTACACCGAGGCGCGCCGGCGGACTCCCGACCCGCGGCCCGTGCTGGAGCGCTGCCATCGCGCCGTGCTCGATGCCGTCGCCGCGGACCGCGCGCTCCTGCCGCCCTGGATCGCCATCGGCGGCAAGTCGCTCGGCGGGCGGATCGCCTCCTACCTCGCCGCGGCCGGCGCACCCGTTCGCGGCGTCTTCTTCCTCGGCTACCCGCTGCACCCGGCCGGCAAGCCGGACCAGCTCCGCGCCGACCATCTGCCCTCGGTGCCGGTGCCCATGCTCTTCGTCCAGGGCACACGAGACGCGCTCTGCGACTTCGAACGCCTGCGCGAGGTGCTGCGCGGCATGCCCCGGGCGACGCTGCACGTCGTGGAGGGCGGCGACCACTCCTTCCGGCTGCCGCGCCGCAACGGGAAGCCCGAGCAGGCCGTGTGGGCCGATGTCGTCGGCGCCGTCGTCGCCTGGCTCGCGGGGCTCGGCGCGTGAGACGATGCCGGCGACGGCGCCCTCATTCCCGGGGTCGCCGCCGCTCCTCCGTCAGCTCCTCGTACACGGTCCGCCGGTGGCCCACGGCCAGCACTTGGACGACCCTGCTCGCGCGGTCGATGGCGTAGACGATCCGAAATCGTCGCACCCGGTACTTCCAGAGCCCTTCGAGGTCCCGCCGGAGCGGCTCGCCGGTCGAGGGCTCGGCGCTCAGCGCCCGAAGGGCGTTCTTCACGCTCCGCTTCAGGTCAGGATGGAGCGCGCGAATGACGCCGGCCACCTGGGGTGCAATGGCCACCCGATACGGGCGCACTACCGGGGGCGCTTTTTTTCCGGCCGCAGGGGCTCGCCAAAAACCTCCTCGAAGCTCACCCCCTTCGCGCCTGCCGCGAAGTACCGTCGGCTCCGGCGGATCTGCCGCATGAGCGCGGGATCACCGAGCACGTCCAGCGTGGCCTTCAGGCGCTCGTACTCGGCAAAGTTCACGAGGACTGCGGCCGGTCTTCCCTTGCGGGTCACGACGATCTCCTCCTCGCGCTCCTCGACGCCGGCGACTAGCTCCGGCAAGCGTGTCTTCACCTCGGATACAGGAAGTGTTCGCGCCACCGGCGCCTCCTCCTTGTCGACCAGAATTCTGGTCGACCATACCGGGGAGAATCCGTGCCGATCAAGGGACGGGGATCCCCACGACGGCCGCACCAGGCGGCGCATGGGCTCTCAGCCGCGCAGCGAGGCGTGGTAGGCCCGCAGCCACGCCACGGTTGCGCCCTCGCCCTCGGCCACCAGGCGGAGGAGCTCGCGCGTCTCGAGGTCCGGGTCCAGCAGCTCGAGCACATGCGCGATCGGCCGCCGCACGCTGCCTTCCTCCGGATAGCGCGCGAGCACGAGCCCGAGCTTCTCCTCGTCCGGCACCTCGGACGATCCGAAGCGTGCGACGGCGGCCGCCCGCATCGCGTCGGGGACCGCGGCGTCACACGTGCCCCCGAGCTCGCGCAGCCGCTCCTCGAGGAGCGCCGCATGCCCGGCCTCCCGTTCGGCGATGGTCCGGAGCCCGCCGCGCAGGCTCGGCAGCGGACACACGGCGACCCACGCGTCGACCACCGCCGCGCCCGCCGCTTCGGCGGCGCGGAGGGCGTCCAGGAAGCGCAGCACCAGGCTCGAGCCGGGCGCGCCGTTCACTCGCGCTCGTGCTCCAGCGTGTCGCTCATCCGGCGCAGCCACGCGAGGCTCGTGCGCTCGTCGTCGGCGATCGTCTCGAGCAACGAGCGGGTCTCGTCGTCCTGGTCGATCCGGTGGACCACCTCCGCAAGCGGATCCTCGAGCTGGCCCGGAAAGCGCGCCAGCAGAGCGGCGAGCTTCGCGCGGTCCGTCACGTCCGGGGAGGCGAGCATGGCGAGCAGCGCGGCGAGCTCGCGGCCGGCTCGCGCCGAGGGCATGCCACCGAGCGCTCGCAGGCGGGCCTCGGCGAGCGAGGCGTGGCCGCGGTCGCGAGTCCGGATCACCTTGAGCCCGCCCCGCAGGCGGGCGTCGCGACACACGGCGACCCACTGGTCCACCGCGTCTGCTCCGGCACGCTCAGCCGCCTGGAACTCGTCGAGCAGGCCGACGATCTCGGGCGTCTGATCGTCCAACTCATGCCGGAGCATCTGGCGCCGCACCCTACGGCTCGGATTTGAATCTGTCAAATCGACGTTTTATGTTACGAAAAGGGATTGACCGGCTGAGCACCCCTAGCGTAAAGACGTGATATCGACCACCAATGTGACGTGATGCCCCTCCCTCTGCACGACGCAGCCGATCTGTTCGCCGAACCCGCATGGGTAGTGGACCGGGAGGCGCGGGTGATCGCGTGCAATGACGCCGCGGTCGCCGCCCTCGCCATGGAGCGCCACGAGGTGACGGGCCGGAGCCTTGCCGAGCTCGTCCAGGACGGCGCGACGATCGGCGAGCTGGTCGCGGAGGCCTCGGCGAGCGGCGCCGCGGGCCCCGTCGCCACGAAGCTCGCGCGAGGTGGGGGTGGTCGCGGCTGCAGCCTGACGGCGCTCGCACTGGGGGGTGGCGCGAGCCACCACTTCCTCGTCGTCGGCGCGCTCGAGCCGATCGACGACGCCGGGCTCCTCGCCGGCGTGCGCTGCGCCTTCGAGGAGCTCGGGCAACGGCTCGCTCGGCTCGGCGTGCGCGACGTCCCGGCCGAGCAGGGCCTCCTCCTGGTCGATCCGGAAGGCCGGATCGAGTACGCCTCGTCGCGCATGGAGCTGCTCCTCGGCGCGGCGGCCGGGGGCCTGACCGGCCTCCGGCTGCCGGCACTGGCGGACCGCCTGCGCCCGGTCGACCTCATGGCCGAGCCGGGGACACCCCAGGTGGACCGTTGGGAGCTCCACACGCCGGGCGCCCCGCCGCGCACCCTCCAGCACCGCATCGTGGCGCTGGCGGACGAGACGGGCACGCCGGCCGGCGCACTGCATGCCTTCCGCGACGTCACCGCGTCTGCCGAGCGGGCGCGGCAACTCGACGAGCGGGATCGCGAGCTCGAGGACGCGCGCTCCGTCCTCAGCCAGTCGCAGCACCTGACCGCTCTCGGCGAGCTCGCCGGCGAGGTGGCCCACGAGTTCGGCAACATCCTGCAGGCCATCGGCCTGCACGTCGCGGCGCTCCGCCGCCAGCCCGGCGTGCCCGAGGCGGTCGGCCGCTCGCTCGGCGCGATCAAGCAGGCGGTCGACACCGGCCACGGGTTCACCCGGCGGCTGCTCACCTTCGCGCGCGACGACAGCGGGCGCATGGAGCGGCTCGACGTCGGTCCGGTGCTGCGCGACGTCGTGCAGCTCTTCGAGCCCCGCATCCTCCACGAAGGCCGACCCGTGCGCCTGCAGGTCTCGATCGACCCGCTGCCGGAGATCGTGGGCAACCGCGCCAAGCTGAGCGAGACGTTCCTCAACGTGCTCCTGAACGCGCTCGACGCGATGCCGGAGGGCGGGACGATCGAGGTGTCGGCGCTCGAGAGCGGCGGTGAGATCCGCATCGCGATCCGGGACAGCGGCCGGGGCATGACCGCCGAGGAGCGGCAGCGGGCGTTCGACCCCTTCTTCACCACCCACCGGGGCAGCTCCGGGCTCGGTCTCAGCACCGTCTACGGCATCGTCCGGGCGCACGGTGGCTCGGTCTTCATCGAGTCCGAGGCCGGGCGCGGCACCGCCGTCTGTCTCTCCTTCCCGACCGCGGAGCCCCCGGTGCTCGCCTGGCGGGCGACCGACGAACCCGCCCCACGCCGGCTGGGCCGCGCGCTCGTGGTCGACGACCACTCGACGGTGCGCGAGGCCACCGCCGAGCTGCTCGCCCGGCAGGGCTACGACGTCGCCCGCGCCAGCACGGTGACCGAGGCGCTCGCGGCGCTCTCCACCGAGTGCTTCGCGCTCGTCGTCACCGACGTCGGCCTCCCCGACCGGTCCGGCTGGGAGATCACGCGAGCCATCAAGGAGCGATCGCCCGAGACGCTCGTCGTCCTCGTCTCGGGTTGGGGATCCCAGCTGAGCGCGGGTGAGGCCCGGGCACGCGGCGCCGACCTCGTGTTCGAGAAGCCGGTCGATCCCGAGGAGCTGATCGCGGCGATCCGCAGGTCACCCGGGGCACCGCCCGGGGCGCGGGCCGCAGGCTGAGACCACCGCCCGCCTACTTCCGGGTCAGCCCGACGGCGCGGATGCGCGGGCGACGCTGGTGTGCGGGCTCGGGCTCGTGACGCGTCAGTAGCTCCGCGAGCACCCGGTCGAGCGGCTTCGCGCGACCCGCGACGCTCGGGTCGGCGAGCACCGCGGCGAAGCCCTCCGCCGCATCGTCGGCGCACTCGACGAGGACGGCGTGGGGCGCGGCCTCGAGGCCGCCGAGGCGGGCCGCGATCAGGTAGCCGTCGCGGCGCGTGAGACCGAGGTCCACCACCACCACCTCCGGCTGGACGACGGTGAGCAGGTCGCCGGCCTGCTTGCCGTCCCACGCCATCGACACGGAGGCGCCGAGCCGCGCGAGCGCCTGGCGCAGGCTCATGAGGGCATCCACATCGGTGCCCGCGGTGAGCACGCGGGTCCCGCGCCCGACGTGGCTGCCGAGCGTCGCGACGATCGCTTCGGGGTCGAGCGGGCAGCGCGACGCCTCGATCGTGCCGAGCGCGACGCCCCGGTCGGCGGCGGGCGTAGCCACGCAACCCCAGAAGCTCGCCGTGCAGCCGCTCGCCCTGAGGCTGTGGAGCGCTCCCAGGGCCCCGCGCGCCGCGAGGTTCACGACGACGCGCGCCGGCGCGATCTCGGTCACGCGGGCGGCGAGGTTCTCGCCCGGCGCGAGGACGACGACGTCGTTTCCGGCCGTGCCGCCCGACTCCCAGGCGGCGTCGCCATCGAGCACGACGACGCGCAGCGCTCCGCTGCCGGGCCGCGGCCGTCCCCCCGCCCCCGGTCCGGCGCCCACGGTGACGACCTGCATCGGTGCGCCGTCCGTCTCGCCTCGCGCCTCCTCGACCGGCGTCTCGACCGGCGGCCGCGCCGTCGCGAGGTGCTCGAGCTCGCGCTCGAGCGTCGCCACGCGTGCCGCCGCCTCCGCCGCCTGGCGTGCGTGTGCCGCCTCGAGCGCCCCGCGCGCCGCTTCCGCCTCGGCGAGCGCGGCCGCCAGACGTCCCCGCTCGGCCCGCTCCCGGGCGAGCGCCTCGTCGAGGCCGGCGCGCGCGGCGGCCTCGGCGGCCTGGCGATCGCGTTCGGCCTCGAGCCCGGCGACCGTCTCCCGCAGGCGGTCGCGCTCCGCCGCGAGGCTCTCGAGCTGCGCACCCAGCCCGGCGCTCTCCGCCACGCGTTCGCGGCCGACGGCCGCCGTCTGGTCGAGCTCGCGGCGCAGACGGGCGATCTCACGCTCGAGCCGTCCGTCCCGCTCGCGGGCCTCGTCCACCCGCGCGCGTGCCTCCGCGAGGGTGTCCTCGAGGCGCGTGCGCTCGCCGGCGGCGCCTGTCAGCTCGGCTTCGAGGCGCAGGATCTCGCTCTGCGCGCGGGCCGCCTCGTCCTCCAGCGCCTCGATCACGTGGGTGGTCTGCGCCAGCGCGATCCGCGTCGCCTCGACGTCCGCGTTCGCCGCCGCGTGCGCGCGCGCCGCCTCGTCCGCGGCCGCGTGCGCCCGCTCGAGTTCGGCCCGGCCGTCGCTCGCGCTGCGCTCCGCCGCCTCGCGCTCCTCGCGCAGGCGCCGCTCGTGCGCCAGCGTCGCGCGCAGCTCCTCCGCCGCCCGCTGGTGCGCCCGCTCCCGCTCGCGCGCAGCTTCCACGCGCCGGGCCGCGGCCGCCTCGCCGTCGGCCAGGCGCGCCTCCAGACGCTCAACCTGCCGCCGCTGCTCGGCCAGACTGGCGGCGGCCGCAGCCGCGGCCTCGGCGGCCACCTGGCGCGCGGCAGCGAGCTCGGCGCGCGCGCCCTCGCTCTGCTGCTGGGCCTCGGTCCGCGCGGCCTCGAGCGCCGCCACCCCGCGCGCCTGCTCGCTGCGCTCGGCGGCGGCGCCCCCGAGCGCCTCGGCCAGCCGCGCCCGCGCCCGCTCCGCCTCGGCAAGGGCGGCGGTGAGGGGCGTCACCTGGTCCGCGACACGGCGCGCCCCCTCGAGCTCGGCCGTCAAACGGGCCCGGTCGGCGGCGGCGGCATCGAGCGCGCTCCCGAGGCGCTCGACCTCGCCGGTGCGCGCCGCGAGCTCGGCGGCGAGTCGCTCGTGCTCGGCGAGCAACCGATCCCGCGCCGCGACGAGCCCGGCCGTCGCGGCGCTCGCGGCCGGCGATCCGGGCGGCGATCCTGCCGACGTCTCCGTCGCCAGCGGCCGGCGACGGGTCGCCTCGATCATGCGCGCGAGGTCGCCGAGCACCGGCTCCAGCGCCCGGACGTCGCGCTCGCCGAGGGCGCGCGGGGCGACGGCGACCAGGATCAGGCTCCCGACCGGGGCCGGCCCCGCATTGAGCGGCAGGCAGGCGACCGTCCGGACCGAGGCCGCCGCCTCGATCAGTCGCGGCACGTAGCGGTTGCGGGCCGCGCTCTCGATCAGATACGCGCGGCCGTTCATGAGGCCGTGCAGCGGCATGTCCCACCCGGCCGGATCGCCTCGGCGGACCGTTCTCAGGCGGCGGCAACCCTCGTCCGAGAGCCCGCTCTCGGCGGCGAGCCTGAGCACCCCCTGGCGCGGGTCGAAGAGGCAGAGCGCGCCGGCGTGCACGCCGCTCTCCTCGAGGACTGCCTGCAGCGCCGGTTCGAGGGCCTCCTCGGGCGCCGCCTCGGCCGCGATGCGCGCCAGGCGCTCGGCCAGGCCGGGCGGGCGCGGACGGACGGGCTTGGGCGCGTCGGCCGGCGACCCGCCGGCTCGCGCGCGGCGCTTGCGGAACACGGGCATGGTCGTGGACCTCGGGAGCCTCGCTGCAACCGACGTGCCGCCGCCAGGGCCGGCCGCGGAGGGCCCGGGCGGTCGGGACTCCCCGCCGAGCGTCCAGAAATGGACGCCGACGACGGGCAGGCGTCAGCGAAAGGCGGGCAGCACCTGCTCGGCGAAGAGACGCGTGCCGCGGAGATCCTCCACGCGCCCGAAGAGGCCGATGAAGTGCGTGACGCCCACCGCGACGTACTCGCGAACGCGCTCGACGACGCGCTCCGGCGTGCCCACCAGCGCGCGGCTCTCCATCTGGGCGGGCGTCATACCCCAGGCGGTGGCCGCGCGCTCGAGCCGGGCCTGCGCGCGGGCCGGGTCCGGGTCGACGATGACGTTGCCGAACCACGACTTCTCGACCGCCTCGTAGTCGCGTCCCTCCGCGGCGCAGTGCCGGCACAGCACCCCGAGCTTGTGCTCGAGCTCGGCGACGTCTCCGCCGTGGTTCCAGACGTCGGCGTGCCGCGCGACGAGCCGGAGAAGCACGCGCTCGCCGCCCCCGCCGATCAGGATGGGCGGGTGCGGGCGCTGGACGGGCTTCGGCAGGCAGCAGGCCTCGCTCAGCCGGTAGTACCTGCCCGCGAAGGAAGCGCGCTCCTCGCTCCAGAGGAGCTTCTGCACCCGGAGCGCCTCGTCGAGCTGGGCGAGACGCACGCCCACGGGCGGGAAGTCGTAGCCGTAGCCCTCGTACTCGCTCTGGTACCAGCCACTCCCGATGCCGTGGACCAGACGGCCTCCCGACAGCACGTCGACCGTCGCCGCCATCTTCGCCACCAGCGCCGGCGAGCGGTAGGAGTTGCAGGTGACGAGGATGCCGATCCGGATGCGCGACGTCTCGCGCGCGAGCGCCCCGAGCACCGTCCAGGCCTCGAGCTGCGGCTCCGTCCGCGGCCGCACGACCGGGTAGAAATGGTCGTTCAGCCAGATCGAGTCGAAGCCGAGCGCGTCGGCCTCGCGCCAGTGCGTGGCGAGCGTCTCGTAGGTCGCCCCTTCCTGGGGCGTCTGGATGCCGAAGCGGATGGTTTGCATGGCGCGGGCAGTACCGGATTCGCCCGCGAGCAGGCAAGGCGGCCCCTCAAGGGCGTCAGCCTCGAGGCCGATACTCCACGGGAGCCATGTCCTCGGAGTTCGACGTCGTCGTCATCGGCTCGGGGCCGGCCGGCGAGAAGGCCGCGATGCAGGCGGCCAAGCTGCGCCGCCGCGTCGCGGTGATCGAGCGGCCCGGCCGGCTCGGCGGCAACTGCCTCCACACCGCCACCATCCCGAGCAAGACGCTGCGCGAGACCATCCTCTACATCGCCGGCGTCAAGCAGCGCTCGCTCTACGGCATCCAGACGACGCTCCGCAAGGACCTGTCGGTGGACGACCTCATGCGGCGGAAGGAGGCCGTGATCGGCGGGCAGCTCGAGGTGCTCGAGCACAAGCTCGACCGCAATGCGGTGACGGCGGTGGCCGGCACGGCGCGCTTCCTCGATCCGCACCGCGTCGAGGTGCTCGACGGCGACGGCGCGCGGCGCGAGCTCACCGGCCGTTTCATCGTGATCGCCACCGGCTCGCGGCCCGCACGCGACCCGGCGATCCCGTTCGACGACGAGCGGGTCTACGACAGCGACTCGATCCTGCGGCTCGACCGCGTGCCGCGCACGCTCACCATCGTCGGCGCGGGCGTGATCGGCTGCGAGTACGCCTGCATGTTCGCCATGCTCGGCACCAAGGTGACGCTCGTGGACGCCCGCGCTCGCGTGCTCGACTTCGCCGACGCCGAGATCGCCGAGCTGCTGGTCGCCCGCATGCGCGAGCACGGCATCACGCTGCGCCTCGGGGAGGAGGTGGCCGAGGTGCGACGGGAGACGACGGACCGCATCGTCGCCGAGACGCGCAGCGGCAAGGCCGTGGTCGGCGAGAAGCTCCTCTACGCGGTCGGGCGCGAGGGCAACACGGCCGACCTGGCGCTCGAGCGTGCCGGGCTCCGGGCGGGGCGGCGCGGCCTCATCGAGGTGAATGCGCAATTCCAGACGGCGGTGGCGCACGTGTACGCCGTCGGGGACGTGATCGGCTTCCCGAGCCTCGCCGCCACGTCGATGCACCAGGGACGGCTCGCGATGGCGCATGCCTTCGGTCTGCCCGTGAACGGCGAGGGCACGCGGCTCCCGTACGGCATCTTCACCATCCCCGAGATCTCGATGGTGGGCGAGACCGAGGAGCAGCTGACCCGCGCGCGCGTGCCCTACGAGGCGGGACAGGCCTTCTTTCGCGAGATCGCGCGCGGCGAGATCATCGGCGATCGGGCGGGCATGCTGAAGCTGCTCTTCGAGCGCGCCTCGCACCGGCTCCGAGGCGTGCACATCATCGGCGAGAAGGCCTCCGAGCTCGTGCACATCGGCCAGGCCGTGCTCGCCTTCGGGGGGCCGATCGACTACTTCGTCGACACCGTCTTCAACTACCCGACGCTCTCGGAAGCCTACAAGGTGGCGGCCTTGAACGGGCTCAACCGGCTGTAGAGAATGCCGCGGACATGCAGGGCTGGGAGAGGCTGACCTGGATAGCGTGGGTGATGTTCATTCCAGCCGTCGCTTGGCTCGTTTCGCTGCTGCTCCCCAGATAGTGTCGCCGCGCGTGACCATGGAGCGGGCGGAGTTCGAGCGGCTGGTTGTCGACGCGCTCGACGAGATCCCGGCCGATTTTTCCTCCTTTCTTCAGAACGTCGCGGTGGTGATCGAGGACGAGCCGGCGCCGGCGCTGCTGCGCAGCCTCGGCCTCGACCCGCGACGCGCCACGCTCTTCGGCCTCTATCAAGGCGTGCCGCTCGCGGCCCGACCGCACGACTTCGCGGGCCATCTGCCGGACCGGATCACGATCTTCGCCGGCCCGCTGCTGCGCCACTTTCGGACTCCGGCCGAGCTCCGGCGCCAGGTTCAAACCACCGTAGTACACGAGATTGCACACTTTTTTGGTCTCGACGACGCGCATATCCGTCGCTTGGGCTACTGAGAATTGACACTCAAAACGGGCTCCGGCATCATCCGGAATTCGCGTGCCCGTCCCTCGGTTCATGATCGCCGCCGCGGCGGTGCTTCTCGGATCCGCTCCGCAGCCGGCGGGCGCCGCGGAGTCCACGGCCCTCGAGCTCGCCAGGCGCGGTCTCGCCGAATGCGAGCAGGGTCGCCGTTCGACGGGGCGCGACGAGCGTCAGGCGCACTTCCAGATCGGCCAGGCCCTCGGTGACCGGGCCGTGGCGCTGGACGGCCAGTCGGCCGAGGCGCATTTCGCGGTGTTCTGCAACATGGGCGAGCTCATGCGGCTCGACGGCGAGACGCTCTCCTCGGTGTTCCAGCTCCGGCACCTGACGGCCGAGATCGACCGGACCCTCGAGCTGAATCCGGACTACACGGAGGCCATGGCGGCCAAGGGCATCCTGCTCATCCGCCTGCCTCGCATGCTGGGCGGCGATGCGCAGCGGGGCGAGACGCTGCTGCGGCGCGTGCTGCAGAAGGACCCGGACGCCGTCGAGTCGCGGCTGATGCTCGCCAAGACGTGCGAGTCGCGCGGCGACCGCGACGAGGCGCTCGCCTTCGCCACCCGCGCGCTGCAGATCGCGCGCGAACAGGGCCGCGCCGACAAGGTGGCCGAAGCGCAGGCCACCCTGGCCGAGCTCCACGCCGAGCGCTGATCGGGCGCGGCGATGGCCCCGCCGCTCTCGCCCGAGACGCGCGCGGCCACGCTCGCGCGGCTGCCGGCCGAGCGGCTCGACCTGCTCGTCGTCGGCGGTGGCATCACCGGCGCCGGGATCGCGCGCGACGCGGCGCTCCGCGGCCTCGTGGTCGCGCTCATCGAGCGCACCGACTTCGCCGCCGGGACGAGCAGCCGAAGCTCGAAGCTCATCCACGGCGGCGTCCGCTACCTCGAGCAGGGTGACGTCGCGCTGGTGCGCGAGTCGGCGACCGAACGTCAGGTCCTGCGAAGGCTCGCGCCCCATCTCACGGCCCCGCTGCGCATGGTGATGCCGACCTACGGCCGCGCGATGCACGCGAAGCTCGCCGTCGGGCTCTGGACCTTCGAGAAGATCGCGAGCGTGCCGGCCGACGAGCGGCACGCGATGTGGAGCCGAGAGGAGACCCTCCATCACGAGCCCACGCTCGACGGACGGCACCTCTTCGGCGCCGCCACCTTCACCGAGTACCTGACCGACGACGCGCGACTCGTGCTCGCCACGGTGAAGGGCGCGCATGCGGCCGGCGCACGCTGCGTGAATCACGTGGCGGTCACCGCGCTCGACCCGGGGTCGGCCGAGACGGTCCTCCGGCTGCACGACGGGCTCGGCGGCGCCGACTACCGCGTGTCGGCGCGCGTGGTGGTCAACGCCGCCGGCCCCTGGGTGGACGAGGTGCGGGCGCTCGCGGGCGCGCGCGGGGGCCCCCGCCTCCACCTGACCAAGGGCATCCACCTGGTCGTCCCGCACGCCCGGCTGCCCGTCCGCCATGCCGTCGTGATGCAGGCGCGCGACCGTCGCTCGGTGTTCGCCGTGCCGCGCGACGGTGCGACCTACATCGGCACGACCGACACCGACCACGGTCCGCCCGTCGACCATCCCGAGGTGACCGCGGGGGACGTCGACTACCTGCTCGACGCCGCCAACCGCTGCTTCACGGGCCCGCCGCTCGCCCCGACCGACGTGACCGGCACGTGGGCCGGTCTTCGTCCGCTGCTGCACGAGGAGGGAAAGCGGCCGTCGGAGATCTCGCGCAAGGACGAGATCATGGTTGACGCGGCGACCGGCCTCGTCTCGATCGCGGGCGGCAAGCTCACCACCTATCGCCGGATGGCGGAGCGGGTCGTCGACCTCGTGTGCGAGCGCCTGGGTCACCGCGCGCCCTGCCGGACGGACGGCGTGCCGCTCCCGGGCGGCGAGCGCCTCCCCGAGGAGGTCGCGCGGCAGCTCCCGGCCCTGCCCGCCGGAGCAGCCGAGCGGCTCGTGCGGCTCTACGGAGCCGAGGCGGAAACGATCGCCGCGCGCGGCGGCGAGACGGTCCCGGGGCTGCCCATCGTGCTCCGCGGCGAGGTGGAGCACGTCCTCGACGCGGAGATGACGCTCACGCTCGAGGACCTCCTCGAGCGCCGCACCCGCCTGCTGCTCTTCGATCCCCACCAGGGCCTCGATGGGCTGGAGACGGTGGCGAGCATGGCGGCGGCACGACTCGGGTGGACGTCCGCCCGGACCGCCGCGGAGATCGACGCGTATCGCGCCCTGGCGGCCAGCTGGAGGATGTCATGACCGAGATCGGCCGGGCCCTCGTCCGCGAGCTCGGCGCCGACCGCGTCGCGGAGGACGCCGCGACGCTCGCCGCCCATCGCACGGACTACTGGATCCTCGCCCATCTGCGTGCGCGCCAGGGCCGGCTCGCGGGCGGACCCGCGTGCGTCGTCCGGCCGCACAGCACGGCCGAGGTGGCGGCGGCAGTCCGCACGGCGCAGCGCCTCGGGGTGGCGGTGGTCCCGTACGGCGCCGGCTCGGGCGTGGTGGGCGGCGCCACGCCGCCCGACCGCTCGCTGGTGATCGACCTCTCGGCGATGAACGCGCTCCTCGAGGTGCACGACACCGCGCTGTACGCGTGCGCCCAGGCCGGCATGCTCGGCGGCGCCTACGAGGCGGCCGTCGGGGCGCGCGGCTACACGAGCGGTCACTACCCGCAGTCGATCGACCGCTCGACGGTCGGCGGCTGGGTGGCGACCCGGGCAGCGGGGCAGTTCTCCACGCGCTACGGCAACATCGAGGACCTCTGCCTCGGCCTCGAGGCGGTCCTGCCGAGCGGCGACATCGTCCGCACGGCACCGGTCCCGCGCGCGTCCGCCGGCCCGAGCGTGCGCGAGATCTTCCTCGGCAGCGAGGGGACGCTCGGCGTGATCACCGAGGTGACGCTGCGCCTCCACCCGCTCCCCGAGCGCCGTGAGCTTGCGAGCTTCGCCTTCTCGACCTTCCACGACGGCCTCGAGGCGATGCGCCGCATCGTCCGTGTCGGCTGGCGGCCGGCGGTGCTCCGCCTCTACGATGCGCCGGAAGCGGCACGGAACTTCTCCGCCTGGGCGGCGGCCGACGCCTGTCTGCTGCTCGTCGTGTCGGAGGGGCCGGCGGGCCTCGTCGACGGCGAGCTCGCCGCCAGCGCGGCCACCGCCACGGCCCTCGGCGGGTCGGCCGTGGGGCCGGAGCCGGTGGCGCACTGGCTCGAGCACCGCAACGTCGTCCCGTCGTGGGACTTCTTCCTCGATCGCGAGATGGTGGCCGACACGATCGAGGTGGCCGCCACCTGGGACCGTCTGGGCGCCCTCTACACCGCGGTGACGACCGTGCTCGGCGGGGTCGACGGAGCGCTCGTCGCCAGCGGCCACAGCTCGCACTGCTACGCGCAAGGCGCGAACATCTACTTCACCTTCGTGCTGAAGCCCGCCGACTTCGCCGACGCCGAGCGCCTCTACCTCGAGTCGTGGTCGCGCGCGCTGCGGGCGACGCTCGACGGCGGCGGGACCATCTCACATCACCACGGGATCGGGAGGCTGCGCGCCTCGTGGCTGGCCGAGGAGCTCGGCAGCGCCTACCCGGTGCTCCTGGCGCTCAAGCGCGCGCTCGATCCGGCCGGGATGATGAACCCGGGCGCGCTGATCGCCTGAGGCCGCCCGGCCGCGTGCGTCTCACCTGAGCTCCGGCCCGGCGAGGACGGGCGGCGGCCGCAGCACCGTGCAGAGGACTGGCAGCGGGCCTGCCCGGTCGTCGTCGATCGTCGCGCGCGGCGTGCCCGCGACCAGGGCGTAGTGCACGCGGTAGCGGTGCCCCGGCTCGGCGTTGAAGGTGACGGCGCACGGGGTCTGGCTGCCGCGGCGGCTGGCCCGCTGTGGGTCACGCTGGACGATGAAGGTGTGCATCCCCGGCAGCACCTCGACGGTGTCGGCCCGACACGGCCGTCCGTCCACGCCCGTGACCCAGCCGTACGCGGGCACGAGCGGGACGAGCCCGTGTCGCCAGGTGCGCGTCGTGACGATCGCGACGCGGTCCTTCGAGACGCTGCCGCTGTGATGGGCCGAGACCGTATGCGTGCAGGCGCACGCAAGCGCGACGAGGGCTAGGAGCACGCTCCCGGCGGCGTGCCGCGACATGGCGCAACGCTTATGGCGCGGGGAGGGGTCGCGCGCAAACGATCGGCGCTCAGGCGGGCTCGGTCGACACCTGCAGGAAGAGCTCCTCGACCAGCGGCTCGAGACCGGGCAGGCGGGGGTCGGACGGCAGTCGCTCGCCCATTCGATGCCGACTCTCGCCCGTGCGTGTCACGACGACGACCTCACGCTCCTTCGGAAAGAGGAGCCATACGACCGCGACGCCCCGCTCGAGGTACCAGCGCGCCTTGTCGCGGAGCGCTGCCCTACCTTCGTAGCGCCCCGCCACCTCGGCAGCCAGGATGGGGGTGCCGCGCCCCAGCCCCGGGTCGCGAACGTCCACGTCGGCGCGGCGCCAGACTGCGGCGTCCGCGCCCCGCGTGTCCTCTCCCAGCCGCACGCCGGCCTCGTTCGTCCCGACCACGAACCCTGGATGGGAGCGGACCCATATCCCCAGCGTGGTGACCAGGTCGGCGACCGTGTGCTGCTGCATCTTCCCGCACGGTGGCATGTAGAGGAGCCTCCCCTCGACCCACTCGAGCCGGCCCTCGACGCGCGGCCACGTCTCGAGCCGCGCAGGGTCGAAGCCGTCGGGTGGTGTGAGCTCGACGGGGAAGCGCACGCTGGCGGGGACCTGGATGGTCTCCTCGTCGACCTCTCTGGGGGCGGGCCTCGCCATGGGGGCCACGCTAGTCCCGCCCCCAGCGTGGGTCAACGCATCGGACCGGAATGCCTACGACTTGAAGAGCCGCTCGCGGTCCGTCTGCATCCGCGCCATGTAGTCGCGCTCGAGGACGGCGGAGGGCTGGTACTCGCGGTCGAGCCGGCGGCGGAGCGTCCAGGTCTCCCGCGCCGCCCGCACGAGCGCCCGCAGCTGCTCGGGGAAGAGGCCCTGGAAGCCGTCGGACTTGGCGATCAGCGGGTTCGGATGGGCCTCGACCAGGACGATCGAGGCGCCCGCCATGATGCCGGCGAGCGTCGCGGGGTGCACGAGATCGCGGATGCCGGTGCCATGCGACGCGTCGACCGCGACCGGCAGGCCCGAGAGCTGGTAGTGAAAGGCCGCGACCGACCCGACGTCGAGGGTGTTGCGCGTGTAGCGGGTGGCACTCGTGATCCCCCGCTCGCAGAGGATCACGTTCTCCTTGCCGCCGCTCATGATGCGCTCGACCCACAGCAGGTAGGCCTCCGTGTCGAGCGAGTTGCCGCGCTTGTGGATGACCGGCAGCGCCGTCGTCCTGAGGCGGTTCAGCAGCGCCTGGTTCTTGCTGTTCGGCTCACCCACCTGGAAGCAGTCGACGCCGGCGTCCTCGTAGACCGGCACGTCGCCCGGATCGAGGATCTCGACCACCGTCGGCAGCCCGAACTCGCGACCGGCCTTGACGATGAGCGCGAGCCCCCGCTTGAGGGACTCGGTGTCCGTCGAGCCGAGCCCTTCCCAGCCGCTGTAGGGGCTCGACCGGTACTTGACGACCCCGCCGCGCAGGCACTGGCCGCCCGCCTCCTTCACCATGCGGGCCGCCTCGATGATCTGCGTCTCGCTCTCGACCGAGCACGGGCCGGCGATGACGACGAGCTCGTCCCCGCCGCAGACGACGGGGCCGATCGCGACGGTCTGGTAGATGGGTTGGTCGGGCGACCCCTTCTGCGCCGCGCGCTTGTACGCCTTGGAGATGGGGATGAGCTGCTCGACGCCCGCGAGCTCCTCGATCTCGCCCTCCGGCAGGCGCGAGATGTCGCCGTAGACGCCGATCAGGGTGATCTCGGTGCCGACGAGCTTCCCGGTCTTGTAGCCCAGACCGTGAAGCTTCCTCTCGACCGCGGCGACCTCGTCCTTGGTCGCGTCCGGCCGCATCTTGACGAGCATGGCTTGCTGGTCTCCTTCGCGACCTTTGTCGGCGGCGCCCTATTGCAATAGAAGGCGGGGCGGTGCGTCAAGAGGCCCCGAACTCGTTCGTGCTGGCGCTCGACGCGGGCACGACCGGCGTGCGCGCGCTGCTGCTGGACGGCTCGGGCGCGCCGCACGCCGAGGCGTACCGCGAGGTGCTGCCGGCCTGCCCCGCGCCCGGGCTCGTCGAGCACGACACCGAGACGCTCTTCCGCGCCACGCTGGACGTCCTCGGCCAGGCGCTCGCGCACGCCCCGCGCGACGGCGTGCGCGGCCTCGGGATCACCACGCAGCGAGGCACCGCCGTCGTGTGGGAGGCGGGCTCGGGCCGCGCCGTACATCCGGCCATCTCGTGGCAGGACGGCCGGACCGTTCAACGCTGCACCAGCCTGCTCGCGGACGGCGTGTTCGTGAGTCCGCTCGCGGCCGCCACCAAGGTCGAGTGGATCCTCGACCGTGTCGATCCGAGCCGCGAGGGGGTGCGGGGCGGGCGGCTCCGCTGCGGCACCCTCGACGCCTGGCTCGCCTGGCGGCTGTCCGGCGGCGCCGTGGCCGCGACCGACGCCTCCAACGCCTCGTGCAGCGGCTTCTTCGACCTCCTCGCCCGCCAGTGGAGCGCCGCCATCCTCGACGCGCTCCGCGTGCCGGCCACGGCGCTGCCCGAGATCGTCGACTCCGAGGGCGTCCTCGGGGCGATCGACCCGGCGCTCGGTCTTCCCGCGGTCCCCATCGCGGCGCTCATCGGCGACCAGCAGGCCGCGATGATGGGGGAGCTCCGGCTCACGCCCGGCGAGGTGAAGATCACCTACGGAACCTCCGCCATGCTCGACCTGAACGCCGGCCCGGACCCGCTCTGGTCCATGCAGGGCGCCTACCCTCTCGTCCTATGGCGCCGCGCCGGACGCCTCACCTTCTGCCTGGAGGGCACCGCCATCACGGCGGGCGCGGCGATCACCTGGCTCCGGGACGGGCTCGGCGTCATCGCCACGCCGGCAGAGAGTGGGACCCTCGCGGCGTCGGTGCCCGATGCGGGCGGCGCCTGGGCGATCCCGGCCTTCCAGGGCCTCGGCACGCCGCACATGGACGCCGGCGCGCGCGCCGTGCTCGGCGGCATCTCGCGCGCGACCACCCGCGCGCACGTGGTCCGCGCGATGCTCGAGGGCATCGCGTGGCGCTGCCGGGAGGTCTACGACGCGCTCCGCGCCGACTGTCCCTTCCCGCCGCCCGCGGCCCTGCGGGCCGACGGGGGCGCGGCGCGCAACGATCTCCTCCTCCAGCTCCAGGCGGACGCGCTCGGGCTCCCGGTCGAGCGGCCGGCCGTCCTGCAGGCGGCGGCGCTCGGCGCCGGCTATCTCGCCGGTCTCGCGACCGGCGTCTGGGCGTCCACCGACGAGCTCCAGGGTGCCTGGCGGCGCGAGCGCCTGTTCGAACCGTCGATCGGCGCCGACGAGCGCGCGGCTCGCTTCGCCGCCTGGCAGCGCCACGTCGCCGCCGCGCGCGACGCCTGAGCGGCTTTCCGCCGGCGCGCCCGATCGAGTAAGGTACCCTCCATGGCGACCATGCTCCGCCTCGAGCGGCAGGGGCCGCTCGCGGTCCTCACGCTCGACCGCCCACCCGCCAACGCGCTCAATCGGGAGTTCTTCGTCGCGCTCTGCACGACCCTTCCGGCGCTCCGAGCGTCGGACGTGCACGGCGTCGTGGTGACCGGCACCGGGCGCTTCTTCTCCGCCGGCCTCGACCTGTTCGAGATCCTGACCTACCAGGGCGCCGAGGCGAGCGCGTTCATGGCCCGCTTCGACGACGGCTTCACCGGCCTCTTCGCGCTCGAGAAGCCGGTGGTGGCGGCGGTGAACGGCCATGCGATCGCGGGCGGCGCCGTACTCGCGGCGACGGCGGACTTCCGCCTCGCGGCCGAGGGTGACGGCCGCATCGGCCTCACCGAGATCCAGGTCGGCGTCCCCTTCCCCACCTCGGCGCTCGAGGTCGTCCGCTTCTCGTGCGCGGGACCGTACCTCCCCGAGCTGCTGTTCCACGGCCGGACGTACGCACCCGAGGAAGCCCGCGTCCGCCGGCTGGTGGACGACGTCGTGCCCGCGGCCGAGCTCCTGCCACGCGCGCTCGCGCTGGCCGGCGAGCTCGCCGCGCGGTCGCTCGTCTCCTTCGCCGCGAGCAAGCGGGCGCTGCGGGCCGACGGGCTCGCGCGCATCGCGGCGGCCCGCGCCGGGGGCGAAGACCCGATCTGGGCCGTGTGGCGAGCGCCGGAGACCCGCGCCGCGATCGAGGCGTTCGCGGCGCGCGCCATCGGCAGGCGGAGCCGCCCGTGAGCGACACGCCGCTCGCCGAGCGCCTCGCGGACGAGGTCGCGGCGATCGGCCGGGCGAAGCTGCCGCGCGCCGTCCTCGAGCGGGCGCGCGATCTCCTCCGCGACTACCTCGGGGTGGCGCTCGGCGGCGCGGGCGAGGAGTCGAGCGTCGTGCTGCGGCGAGGCCTCTCCGGGCTCGGCGCCGGCGGGAGCGCGACCGTGCTCGGCGCCGCCGAGCGTCTCTCGGTGCCGCACGCGGCGCTCGCCAACGGCGCCGCCGCGCACGCGCTCGAGATGGACGACACCCACCAGGGCGGCTCGATCCACCTCGGCGCGACCGTCTTCTCGGCCGCGCTCGCCGCCGCGGAGCTCGCGGCCGCCGGGGGACGGACGGTCCTCCACGCGGCGGTGGCGGGCTACGAGGTGGCCGCGCGGCTCGCGATGGCGCTCGGCCCCGCCTCCCATTACCGTCGCGGCTTTCATCCGACCGGCACCTGCGGCGCGTTCGGCGCGGCGGCGGCCGCCGGGCTCGTCCTCGGGCTCGACGCGCCGTGCCTCGCCGCCGCGCTCGGGATCGCGGGCAGCCAGGCCGCCGGCTCGATGGAGTTCCTCGCCAACGGCGCGTGGACCAAGCGGCTCCATCCCGGCTGGGCCGCGCTCGCGGGCCTCCACGCCGCGACCCTCGCCCGCGCCGGGTTCCGCGCGCCGACCACGATCCTCGAGGGCCGCTCCGGGTTCCTGCACGCCTACTCGGACGGCGCCGACCCGGCCGCGCTCGAGGGAAGCGGCGACTACGAGCTGCTGCGGACGAGCGTGAAGCCGCACGCCTGCTGCCGGTACATGCAGGGTCCCATCGACGGCGCGCTCGCGTTGCGCGCCCGCCATCACCTCGACCCCGCCGACGTCGAGCGCATCGAGGTCGGCATGCTCGCCGCCGGCCACCCGATCGTGTGCGAGCCGCTGGACGCGAAGCGCCGGCCCGCCTCGGTGGTCGACGCGCAGTTCAGCCTCCCCTTCGGGATGGCCGTCGCCCTCGTGTGCGGCGCCGCTTCACCCGCGGAGTTCGCGCCACCGCGGCTCGCGGACGCGACGGTGCTCCGGCTTGCGGCATGCGTGGTGGGCGTGCGGGACAGCCGGCTCGACGCCGTCTTTCCGCGCGAATGGCCGTCCTGGGTGCGCATCACGCTGCGTGACGGCCGCGTCCACGAGGCGTCCGTGTCGCATCCGCGCGGCGACCCCGAGAACTTTCCCGCGCCCGCCGAGCTCGACGCGAAGTTCCGGACGCTCGCCGCGCGCGCCCTCCCGGAAGCGGCCGTCGCCCGCCTCGCCGCGGCCGTGGATGCCTTCGGCGAGACGCCGAGCGTCGCCCCGCTGCTGGCCGCCGCGGTCCCGCCGGTTTAAATCAGCGAGGGGCTCCCGCCCCTCGCCCCGGCGGGCGAAGCCCGCCGGGTCCCCACTCCCCGCTCGCTTCGCTCGGCCGCGCGCGCGGCGCGCGCGGAGATTCCAGCTCGAGTCGAACTCCAGCGTCACCGAAATGGCGGTCGTCACGCGGCGGCCCGCGCCCGCCCTGCGCCGCGCCTTGGCCCAGCGCAAGCAAGCGCGCGAATTCGTTTCGGTTCGCGACCCGTCCGCTCCTGGCACCCCGGTTGCACAACGGCACAGCGCTCGCGCGCTGTGCGGCGCACCGAGGAGAGGACGTGCGGACCATCAAGACGCTCACCATCGCCGCTGCACTCGCGACGATCGCGACCGGGGCGCGCGCCACCACGTTCGTCGCCATGACGGAGCGGGCGCTCGCCCGCGCCGCCGATGCCATCGTGGTCGGCACGGTCCGCTACATCGAGACGGTCGCCGCCGCGGACGGCACGATCAACACGCTCGTGACGGTCGAGGTGGAGCAGGAGGCGAAGGGCCACGTCGGCCGTCTCGTTACGCTCAAGCAACCAGGCGGCCGCGTGAGCGGCCGCCAGCTATGGATCGCCGGCTCGCCGACCTTCACGGTCGGTGATCGCGAGCTGCTGTTCCTGAGCGCGTACCGCGACGGCACCGCACGCACGACCGCGCTCGGCATGGGGCAGTTCCATCTCTCGACCAACCCGCTCACGGGCGTGACGCACGCCGAGCGGTCGCTCGACGGGCTCGTCGTCGGCGCCCGCAGCCCCCGCCGGCGCGTGCTGCTCTCGAGCCTGCTCAGGACCATCAGGCGAGCCGTCGGCGATGAGGAGGCGCGCGCGGCGGCGCCGCTCGTGACCGTGCCGCCGGAGGTTACCGACCCCGGTCTCGAGCGCGAGACCCTGGACGCCTTCACGCTGATGTCGGGCGCTCACGCGCGGTGGTTCGAGGCCGACGGCGGCCAGGCGGTCGTCTACCGCATGGACCCGGCCGGCGACAACGCGCTCGGCACCGTTGCCACGCTGGCGGCGGTCGACGGGGCGCTCGCCGCCTGGACGAACGTCACGGGCGCCAGCATCCGGCTCGAGCGCGGCAGCACGGCCGCGCCGGCGCCGCTCCGCTGCGACGGTGTGTCGCAGCTCGTCTTCAACGATCCGTTCCGCGAGATCCCCGATCCGGTCTCCTGCAGCGGCGTGCTGGCGCTCGGCGGGTTCTGCACCACGTCGGAGACCGACGTCGTCAACGGCACGACCTTCTACCGCATCACCGAGGGCAACGTCACCTTCAACAACGGCTTCGGCGCCTGCTCTTTCTGGAACCAGACCAACCTGGCGGAGGTCGCGACGCACGAGATCGGTCACACCATCGGCCTCGGCCACTCCTCGGAGAACGACAACGAGCCGGACCCGGTCCTGAAGGACGCGACGATGTACTACCGCGCGCACTTCGACGGCCGCGGCGCGGCGGTCCACGCCGACGACATGGCCGGCGTGCGGTTCATCTATCCGGGCGCGACGGACCCCGGGGTGCCGGATCAGGATGGCGACGGCGTCGCGGATGCCCAGGACAACTGTCCGGGCATGGCCAATGCCTCACAGACCGACACCGACGGGGACGGCGAGGGCGACCTCTGCGACCCATGCCCGCTCATCGCCGGCCCGGCCGGCGACACGGCCTGCGCACCGATCTTCGTGAGCCGCCTCACGGTGACGCTCGGCAAGCGAAGCCGCCTCGTCTGGCAGGGGTCGATCGCGCTGCCGGACGGCGCGGCGACGACGGCGGCGCATGCGCTCCTGGTGAATGCCGGCGGCGTCGTCATCGACACCGCAATGGGCGGAGCGCTCGGCGCCGGCGGGCGCCTGCCGGGCCGGCTGCGCTACCGCAGCGACCAGGGGCTGATCACGCTCCGCCGCACGCGCGGCGGCACGTACCAGGCGCGCGTCGTCGTCCGCCACCCGCATCTCTCGATGGCGGGCGCCCCGGTGATGAGCGCGAGCCTCGAGGTCGGCGCGACCGCCTTCACGTCGTCCCTGAGCTGTGCCGAGATGCGCGGCGGCCGCCGCGTGCGCTGCCGCGGCTGACGCCCCTCCGGGGTGTCTCGTCGTTGCGGCGCCCCCGTCCCCGCAGTACAAGGCCGCCCATGGCGGCCGGGATGCGCGGCGAGACCTCGGGGTGACCGCGGCCGCGGGGCCGCTTCGCCGCGCCGCAGCCTGGGCGGTCCACCTGCTGACCGCGAGCAGCGCTGCGGCCGGCGTCCTGGCCGTGCTCGCCGCCGAGCGCGGCGCCGCGCGCCCGGCGCTGGCCTGGATGGCGTACACCGTCGCCGTCGACTCGATCGACGGCACGCTCGCGCGCGCGCTCGAGGTGAAGCGGGTCCTGCCGATCGTCGACGGGACCCGGCTCGACGACATCGTCGACTACTTCACGTACGTCATCGTGCCCGCCCTCTTCCTGCTCCACGCGGACCTCCTCCCCGCAGGGGCCGCGGTGCCGGTGGCGCTCTGCCCCGTGCTCGCGAGCGCCGTCGGCTTCTCGCGCATCGACGCCAAGACCCCCGACCACTTCTTCACCGGGTTCCCGTCCTACTGGAACATCGTGGCGTTCTACCTCTGGGGGCTCGGCTGGCCACGCCTCGCGAACGCCGCGGTCGTCGTCGCGTTCTCGATCGCGGTGTTCGTGCCGATCCGCTACGTGTACCCGTCGCGGACGCGGGCGCTGCGGCCGCTGACGGTCGCGCTCGGGCTCGGCTGGGGCGCAGCGGTCCTCGCCGTGCTGGCGCGCCCGGGCACGCCGCCGCGCGCCGTCGTCCTGGCCTCGCTCGGCTTCCCCGTGTACTACGCGCTCCTGTCGTTCGCGCTGCACGCCTCGCGCGAGGCGCGCTAGGATGGACCTCGCCCGCCTCGCCGCCGGCGCGCTCTATCGTCCCGATCCTGCGCCGGATCCGGTCGCGTTCGCCGCCGCCGAGCTCGCCGCCTACCTGGCGCGCCTGTTCGGTGACGCGCCGGCGGAGCGCACGCTCCCGGGCGCGACGGGCGCATGGCTCCACCTCGCGCCGTCCCGGGAAGGTCTCTCCGGGGACGTCGCGGCCACCCCGGCGGAGGCGGAGTACGCGCTCGTCCCGCGCGCCGGCGGCCTGACGCTCGCGGCGGCCACGCCGCGCGCGCTCGTCGCCGCCGTCTACGCGCTCCTCGCCGCCGCCGGCTGCGAGTGGTCGCCCGACGGCCCGGACGGCGAGCGGCTCCCTCGCCGGCCCGTGCGGACGGTGCCGGCGCTCGAGGGCCGGCCCGCCTTCGCGCGACGGGCCTATGCGTCGGACCTCGGGACCTGGCACTACAGCGTGCCGGCGCGCCTCGCCGAGCGCCTGCCGTCCGACGTGGCGTTCGTCGACTGGATGGCCAAGACCGGCGCCACCGGTTTCCTCTTCATCCGCGCCGCCAACGACACGCAGTGGACGGTGCCGGAGCTGGCTCCCGAGCTCGCGCGCCGCGGCCTCGCGCTCGAGCTCGGCGGCCACGTGCTGACCGAGCTGTTGCCACGCTCGCTCTTCGCCGCCCACCCCGAGTACTTCCCGATGACGGCGCGCGGCGAGCGGAGCGATCTCGGCAACCTCTGCCCCTCGAGCCGCGCGCTCACGGTGGTGGCCGACCGGGCCCGCACGGCGTTCGCCGGAGCCGCCGACGTCCACCTCTGGGGCCTCGACGCCTTCGGCGGCGGCTGGTGTGCCTGCGATCGCTGCCGGGCGCTCGCGCCGAGCGACCAGGCGCTGCTCGTCTGCAACGCGGTGGCCGAGGCGCTCGGCGGCGACGTCCGGGTCTTCCACCTCGCCTACCACGACACGCTGGTACCCCCCGCATCCGTGCGCCCCGCTCCGAGCGTCTCGGCCGAGTTCGCACCCCGCGAGCGCTGCTACGCGCACGCGCTCGACGACCCCGCCTGCACGACGAATCACCCGTACCGCGAGGCCTTCGAGCGCCACCTCGAACGCTTCGCGGGACGGGTGCACGTGTTCGAGTACTATGCCGACGCGATCTTATTCGGAGGCTGCGCCGTGCCGCTGGTCGAGGTCTGCGGCGCCGACCTCGAGTACTACCGCCGGGCCGGCGCGCGCGGCGTCTCGTGCCTCACCTTCGGCCGCTACAGCCTGTGGGCGCACGGCGCGAACCTCGAGGCCTTCGCCCGCGCCGCGATCCGGCCGGCCGACGCGCCCGCCGCGCGACGGGCGCACTGCAGCCGTCGCTTCGGAGCGGCCGCCGGACCGATGACGCGCTACCTCGCGGCGCTCGAGGCCCTCATGAGACGCGTCGTCACCTACGGCGACGTGAAGCTGCCGCCCGCGCGGGAGGCTGTCCGGACCGCGCTCGACCGGGCGCTCGCGGCCGCTCCCGCCCTGCGGAGCCTCCTCCACGACGCGACCGCCAGCGGCGCCCCGCCCGCGCAGCTGGCGGCCGAGGCGCGGCTCCTCGACTACACGCTCGCGACGCTCGCCGCGGTGCGCGGGTGGGTGGGGGCCGCCCTCGACCAGCCGGGCGGCGCGGCCGCCGAGCTCGCCGCGGCCGCGCTCGGCGAGGCGATCGGCCACCTCGCCGCGGTCCCCGTCGACATCAAGGGAAGCTGGGGCGCCTACGACCTGGAGGTGGCGAACGCCTTCTACGTCGCGGCGCTCAAGTCGCGGGGGGCGGCCGCGGGCTGACCTACACTGCCTCTCAGCCCACCAGCCACTCGAGCAGGCGGCGGGCCTCTTTCTCCCCGAAGGCGGGCAGCGTGGCCTCGCCGTCGGGCATCTTGCGGACCCACGTCCCGTCCTCGCGCAGGGTGACGTCGAACCAGTCCGCACCCGAGGGATCCGCCGGGTCGTACTGGATGACCGAGGCGGTCGCCAGGGCCCCGACCGGGGCGGGACGCCCGCCGATGTTGACCAGCGGGCTCACCACCACCTCGAGCCGTCGCTCCAGGAACTTGAGCACGAACCGGGCCCCGTCGGGCACCTCGATGCCGCCCAGGTTCTTCGGGTTGAGCGTCTTCTCGACCGCGATCAGCGTGGAACGGGCCTCCATGTTGACCGCCGCGGCGAGCGTCTCGAGCACCCGGAACAGCGTCCGCACGTGCTGCGCGCGGAGCGCGAACAGCTCCTTCTCGCGGTTTCCCCGGCGGCCCCACGCCGGCTGGCGGGCCGCCCGGTCGAGCGCGCGTTCGGCGACGTTCTTCGCCCAGTCGCCCAAGGCGGGCCGGCCGGGCTCCCGGATCCTCCCGCCCTGCGGCGCCTCGATCATTTATCTAGACTATGAGAGCCGGTCGCAGGGTGTCAAACGCGTGGGTCCGGCGGGCCTGGCGGGGCGGCGCGACGCGCCGGGGCCCCGCCGGCGGCGCCCCTTCCCGCCTTGCACGCCGCTGACACCCCTCGCCGGCACCGCGGCGACTGGCTTTGCGCGGCGCGCGGCGCGGGAGCGAGGGGGCCGGAACGGCGACCTCCCGAGCCTCCGCGCGCGCCCCAAGCTACGGGGGGAGGCTTCAGCTCCAAGGCGGGACCGGGAGCCGGGCCGGTCCCCTCGCTCACGCGAACGACAGCACGCGCGCGGCAAGCTACGAGCGCGACTCGAGATCGAATCTCCGCGCGCGCCGCGCGCGCGGCCGAGCGAAGCGAGCGGGGAGTGAGGACCCGGCGGGCTTCGCCCGCCGGGGCGAGGGGCGGAGCCCCTCGCTGATCTAGTTGAGAAGGACGGTCATGCGCGCCGAGACCTGGTCGCGGTCGCGGAAGAAGCCGGTCTGGAAGAAGCCGCCCGCCAGGATGATGTACTTGAGATCGAAGATCAGCGAGTCCGAGTAGCGGTACGTGAGGCCCAACGGGAAGGCGTAGGTGCCACGCAGGTTGATGATCGCCGTCACCCGGGGCGTCAGGCGGCCGTGCAGGTAGTCGGTCTGCAAGGTCGATTGGACGAACGACTCGACGGGCTTCAGATCGACGAAGTCGGTGTCGACCGTGTGGAGCTTCGGCAGGTCGGTGATGGCCTTCAGCTGGTTCACGTTGGCGCCCGTCTTCAGCCCCGTGTCGGAGGGCTTTCGCTGGCCGTAGAAGCGGAAGTCCTCCTCGGTGAACGTCTCGCTCAGGTTCCACGAGCCGACGAGCGCCGTGACGAGCGTGAAGCTGTTCGTGCGGTTCAGCGGGCGGAAGAAGAAGAAGCGGTCGTAGCCGAGCTCCCAGCGGAGGAAGTCGGCGCGCGGCACGGTACCGGCGATCGGGCCCGCCGGCAGCCGGACGCCGGCGAGGGCGAGGAACTTGCGCAGCGCGGCCTGGCGCGCAAGCCGCTCGAAGGGGATGTTCTCCGACGGGATGAAGGCCGGCTCGTCGAGGAAGTACTCGACCTCGCCCCGGATGATGCCGTTGACGGGCGCGCTGTAGAAGCTCACGGCGCTCCCGAAGACCGTGGTGAGGCCGTGCACGGTCTCGGTGATGAGCTGCGAGGGCCCCTTGCCGCTCGGGCCGACGATCAGCGGCGCCCGCGACAGGTCGAGCGGCAGGAAGCGGGGCACCGGCGTCTGCGCGATCGTGCGGTAGAACCAGAGGCTCGTCGTGTAGTCCCGGTCGACGATCGCCCCCAGCCGGGCCCCGTAGCGGCTGTTGCTCATCGTCCGCGCGGGCAGGTGATCGTACTGGACGAACTGGAGCCCGCCGAGGGCGGACTTGATCAGGACGTTGCGGACGGCGGGCGGGATGAAGGCCGTGAAGGCGTCGACGAACTGCTGCGGATCGGTCTCGGGCGGCGAGTAGGGGCTCGCGGTCGGGATGGGCGTCTGGCTCACCGTGGTGTCGATGCTGCCCGGGACGAGGTAGGCGTCCAGGAAGCCGCCCGACAGCGGTCCCCAGTCGTGGAACAGGCTGTAGGTGCCGCGCAGGGTCCAGAGCGGGATGCGCGCCTCGTCGATGTCCTGGAAGATGCCGGGCAGGCCGAGGGTCAGGTTGAACGGGTTCGACTGGTCGAGGAGCGCGATCGTGTCCGATTCGCCCCACGAGATCGCCTGGCGCCCGATGCGCAGGAAGAGCGGCCCCCTGGCGAGGTTCACGTACGCTTCGTTGATGCGGAGCGGGAGGTCGGCGACGTCGCCCGGGTCGTTGTCGCGGCCGAGCACCGGGTCGGGCTGATAGGTGTATATCTTGCGCGTGTCCCGGAGCTCGTCCGTCCGCGTGACCGGCGCGGTGTCCGTCCGCCCCTCGGTGAAGCGCGCCTTCAGGCTCTGGCGGGCCCGGTCGTACTGGCCCGTGCCGTAGTCGTAGACGCCGTCGTAGAACCCCCACAGCGCCAGGCGGAAGGAGACGTCGTCGAGCCCGGGCGGCAGGTAGGGCGCGAGCTTCCCCTCGAGCTCGGGGTTCACGAACGTGCGGTGCGAGATGAGCTGCAGCGGCGCGCGGCTCGGGACGGTCTGCGGCGCGGAATGCTCGGCCGCCAGCGCGCCCTCGGTGTAGGCACGCGCCCGGAGCTCGAAGTCCTGGGCGGCATCCAGAAAGAATGCATTCGCCGCACCGGGGAGCGCGGCGCCCAGAGCGAGGACGAGCCGGCATGCGCGGACGGCCCTCACGGGCCCCCCGTATCGGGCCCGCCCTTCCCCCTGTCAAGCCCGCGCGAGCTCCGGCGCCGCGGGAGCGTCGCTCAGCGGACCAGGGTGTCGACCAGCGAGGCCTTCAGGTGCTGGAGCAGGGCCTCGGAGTTCTCGGGGGCGGCGTGGCCCATGAACCCCTGGACGAGGATGCCGTGCAGCGCGGTCATGATGAGCGCCGCGTCCATTCGCGGGTCGATCCTGGCGCGGAAGATCCCCTTCTGGCGGCCGCTGTCGAGGATGTCGGCGAGCAGGTTGCGATACACGCGGTGCAGCTCGTTCACGTGCCCGATGAGGTCGTCGGGATGCTTTTCGTCGCGCAGGAGCAGGCTCACGACGAACTTGACCGAGTAGAGGTTCTCGGAGACGAACGCGTAGTACTGGTCGATCAGCCGCTTGATCTGGTCGACCTCGGACAGCCCCTCGAGGTCGTCGACGACGTTGATGAAGTAGGGCTCCAGGGTCCGCTGCAGCGCCGTGCGAAAGAGCTTCTCCTTGTTCTCGAAGTGCCAGAAGATCAGCGCCTTGGAGACCTGGGCCTCCTTGGCGACCTGCGAGAGCGAGGTATTGGCGTAGCCCTGGGTCGAGAACAGCCGCGTCGCCGTCGCGAGGATCTTTTCGCGCGTGTCCACGCCGCACCTACGGTGGCCGGATCCGTCCGCTCCTGTCAACCCTCGCGCCGCCGGCCGAGCGCCGGCCCGACGATCATCCCGGCAATGAATCCGCCCACGTGCGCCCACACGGCGACGCCGCCGTGCGACGCGGCGCCGAGCGTCGCCACGCCCGAGGCGACCTGCCAGACGAACCAGATGAGGAGGAAGAAGACCGCGGGGATCTCGACGATCTGGATGAAGAGGAAGATGGGAAGGATCGTGACGACGCGAGACGTCGGAAAGAACAGGAAATAGGCCCCCGAGACGCCCGCGATGGCGCCGCTCGCTCCCACCACGGGGACGCTCGAATGCACCGCGGTGAGCGCATGCGTCGCGCCGGCCGCCGCGCCGCAGAGGAGATAGAAGACCGCGTAGCGGACGTGCCCGAGCCGGTCCTCGACGTTGTCGCCGAAGATGTAGAGGTAGAGCATGTTGCCGAGGATGTGGATCCAACCGGCGTGAACGAACATGCTCGTCACGAGCGTCGTCACCGTGAACTCGCTCGGGACGAGCCCGTAGTCGAAGAGAAACCGTTCGACCCGCGGGCCGAGCGTCGCCTCGTGCACGAACACTGCCACGTTGGCCGCGATGATCGTGTAGTTGACCACCGGCACGCGGGACGACGGGATCGTGTCGCGGAGCGGGATCACGGGCGCCGCATACACCCGCGGGACCAGCGCAACAACCGCGCCGCAACAACCGCGCCGCATTTGACGGCGGCGCGCGCGCGCCGCTAGAATCCCCCGATGTCGACCGCCGGCTCCCGCCGTCTCACCGCGCTCGAGTGACGCGTCATGCTGCGGCACACGATGCGCGCCGGCCGGGTGGCGGTGGGGATAGGACTCGTCGCGGTCGGCGTGGTGCTCGCCCTGCCCGGGGTCCCCGGGCCGGGGCTGCCCGTCATCTTCGGCGGCCTCACGGTCCTCAGCAGCGAATTCGACTGGGCCCGCCGCCTGCGTGACCAGATGCGCCACGCGGTCACCCGCTGGACGAGGAGAGCAGATGGCGGATGAGAAGGACCGGCTCGGCGAGAAGCTGTACCAGAAGGAGAAGGCGGAGGAGGACCGCTACTTCGCCGAACGGGACCGCGAGCTGCTCGCGCGCCTGAGGGACCGGCGGGAGGATGCCGAGCCGCTCGGCTGCCCGCGCTGCGGCAAGGGGCTCGCCCCCGTCGTGTACCAGGGGGTCACCGTCGACCAGTGTCCGGCCTGCCAGGGTGTCTGGCTCGACCGGGGCGAGCTCGAGACGCTCGCGCCGCGCGAGCGCGAGTCCTGGCTCGGCCGCTTCTTCTACCGTCCCAAGTAGATCGTCCAGGGCGCCGTGTTCACCGGCATCATCCAGGCGACGGGCCGTCTCGAGCGGCGCGAGCCGAGCGGTGCCGGGGCGCGTCTCACGATCGCGACGGCGCGTCCGCTCGCGCGGCTCGCCGTCGGCGAGAGCATCGCCGTGAACGGCGCGTGTCTGACCGTCGTGCGCCGCGCCGGCACGCGGTTCATGGCCGACCTCTCGCCCGAGACGCTCGCCCGCACGACGCTCGGCAGGCTGCCCATCGGGCGCCGGCTGAACCTCGAGCGCGCGCTCAAGCTGGGCGATCGCCTGGGCGGCCACGTCGTCCAGGGACACGTCGACGCCGTCGGCCGCCTGGAGGCGATCACGCCGAACGGCGACTGGCTCGCCTACCGCTTCCGCGCCCCGCGCGCCGTGTGGCCCTACCTGGTGGAGAAGGGCGCGATCGCGGTCGACGGGGTGAGCCTGACCGTCTTCGCCTGCCGTCAGGGCTCGTTCACCGTCGCGCTCATCCCCCACACGCTCGCGGCGACGACGCTCGCCGACCTGAAGCCGGGCGAGCCCGTGAACCTCGAGACCGACGTGCTCCTCAAGCAGATTCGCACCATGCTTCGCTCCCGCCACCCCGTGGTGGGCTAGTCAGGAGCGCGACTCGAGATGGAATCTCCGCGAGCGCCGGGCGCGCGGCCGAGCGAAGCGAGCGGGGAGTGAGGACCCGGCGGGCTTCGCCCGCCGGGGCGAGGGGTGGAGCCCCTCGCTGATCTAGCCCGCGGCGCCGACGAGGTAGGGCAGCAGGATCGCGCCGACGTCCGCCTGCGACCCGAGCTGCTTGCCGATACCCGAGAGGAGTCCCATGACGCGCCCGACGAGGAGGACGTCGCCGGGGATCTCGACGAGCGGGTTCGTGCCGAGCCGGCGCGGCATCTCGGCGCCGAAGTGCGCGAGCATCTCGGGGTCGGCGTAGGCGCGGCCGTTGCGGATCGCCCACCCGAGGAACGCCTCGCCGAGCCAGGCGAGGCTCTCGTCGCCATCGTCGCGCGTCCGAAAGCCGAGCGCGCGGAAGGCGGCCGCCACCGCCGGTGCGTCGCCGGTGACGATCGCGGCGACGAGCCGCAGCATGCCCTCGCGGAAGCCCGGAGGCAGGTCCTTCACGAGGCCGAAGTCGAGGAGCACGAGGCGTCCGCCGGGCTGCACCAGGATGTTCCCCGGGTGCGGATCGGCGTGGAAGAAGCCGTGCACGAGGAGCTGCTCGCAGAAGAGCTCGAGCAGCCGGCGCGCCACGTCGGGCGGGTCGAGCCCGAGGGCGCGGAGGCCGGCGACGTCCGTCACGCGCACGCCCGGCGCGTAGTCCATCACGAGGAGGCGCCGGGTGCTCCACTCGCGCACGACCGGCGGCACGAGGACATCCGGGCGCGCGGCGAGGTGCGCACCCATGCGCTCGGCGTTGTCCGCCTCGTGGACGAAGTCGAGCTCCAGGGGGACGTACTTGCGGACCTCGTCGAGGACGACCCGGAAGTCGAAGTTGGGCTCGAGCCGGGCGAGCAGGTCCACGAAGACGGCGAAGTTCTGGAGATCGATCGCCACCAGATCGGCGATCTCCGGATACTGGATCTTGACCGCCACCTCGCGGCCGTCGCGCAGGCGCCCCCGGTGGACCTGCGCCAGCGACGCCGAGGCGACCGGCGCCGGGTCGAGGGTGGCGAACACCTCGTCGAGCCGTCCGCCGAGCTCGCGCTCCAGGTGGGGACGGAGCTCGTCGAGCGGACGCGGCGGCACGCGGTCCTGGAGCTGGGAGAGGACCTCGACGTACTCCACGGGCAGGATGTCGGCGCGCGAGCCGAGGAACTGGCAGACCTTGATCGGCAGCCCCTCGAGCCGGGTGGCGAGCCGGTAGGCCGCCTCGGCGCTGCGGCGGTGGTGGCGGGCGTAGTGACCGTCGGCGCCCGCGAGCCCGACGCGCCCGAGCGCCTGGATGAGCTTGTAGCCGCCGTACACCCGCGCGACGAGCGACGCCTGCGCCGCGAAGCGGTACGCCCGCGTGACGAGCATGGGCTGCATTGTGCGGGCCGGCATCGGCCGAGGCAACGCCTTGCATTCCACCCGGCAGCCCGGCAAGCTCCACGCGCCGCATGGCCGAAGAGAGCACGATGCAGGTGGGCGACCGCGTGGTCGGCCTCGACATGCCCGGCATCTTCACCGTCGTCGCGCGGCGTGGCCGGTTCGTCGAGATCGAGAACGACCGCGGGCTCCGCCGCGTGGTGCACGAGGTGGCGCTCCGGCGGGTGAACGGCACGCCTCCGGGCCCGAAGGAGGGATAGCCTCCATCCCGCCGCCGACGCGAGCCGGGCCGCGCGTCGGATCGCGGCCCGGCTCTTCCGTCAACAACCGTCCCAGCGTCATCGTGGCGAGCCAACCCGCGTCACGACCCCCCGTTTAGAATACGAAGCTGTTGACGAGCCTGACCGAGTCGACCGTGAGCGAGCCGAGCCCGAACATCGCGTTCGACACGGCCACGCCGCCATTCGTCACGTTCGTCGAATCGCTGTTCACTCGCGCTTGAACGGTCACCGTGTGCACGCCCGTGCCCACATTCAGGAGGATGAAGTTGAAGGTGTGCGCGCTCGTGGTGTCGAGCACCAGCGTGATCTGCTCGGGCGTCAACTCGCAACCGATGCCGCCGGAGGCTATGCACTGCGTGAAGATGAACCCGAGGTTCGCGGTGAGGGTCTGGATCCGCTGGTCGAAGGTCACGCCGTCACCGCTCGTGTCCGGGTAGGCAAATCCCGGTCGGCCATCGAGCAGCACCCGCACCTGCACGCCACCCATCGACGTCGCCGAGCTGGTGCTGCCACTGCCGTTCCCCTTGACCTGGGTCGAGGTGAACAGTCCCGTCACGAGAGACGGCGAGACGAAGAGGTCCGCGACGTTGGAGGTCTTGATCTGCGCGGACATCACATTGACCCATCCCGTCGAGCACGACGTCTTCGTCGTCGTGCTGCTGCTGGGGCAGGAGACCGACACCGCATTGATCGCCGCGACCGCCTTCGAACTCGGCGTGCTCTGCGCCAGCACGGCCTGGTGACCAAAGAACACCAAGCACGCCGTAGCCAACAAAGTCTTCATGGTTTTCTCCTCCGCTTTCTTTCGAGTGCCTGGCACCGCGCCGGCGCCCAGACGAGCAGGTTTCGTTCCGACTGCCGTCGAACATGCCCTTCCCGGCGCGCGGGGCGGCGGAGGACGAGCTCGCGTCGCGAGCGCAGGGGACCGTGGGCGGCGTCGCGGGGGCTGCGGGCATCGCCCATTGCCCGGGTGCCACCCGATCGAATGCAAAAGGGGCCGGGGGATCGCTCCCCCGGCCCCGCGAGGCACGGTCTGCATGATCCCGCTCCTTGAACGCCGGCGAAGTTAGCTGGCGGGTTCGGGCCCAAAGAGCGTTTGGCCGCTTGGCCCGTCCGGGTCTGCTGAGCAGCCCCGGATTCACCCCGGATGACTGGGTCCTCCGCTCCCCTGCAGGGATTAGGCGCTATGTCACGCTATCTCGACTCTACATCCGCAGGCAGGGGAACCAAGAAGCGTTCCAGAGCCGGGTCGTCGCAGGAGCGGGAAAAAATCGAGAGCGCGGAGCCTCGCACGCTACTTTCCCAACGCCGTCCGTTCACGGTTGTCCGTTCGCGCGAGCCGCTGCACGCCACCGGCGGCGCGCCGCTGGCTAGCCTGCTAGCGGATCCATGCCGGATCCGTACGGACGGACTCGGCCGCGCTTCCGGACATCGTCGGACGAAGCCGCCTCGCCACGCGAGTGAGCATTCACAGATGACCAGGACTCTTCGGCGCGGCGCGAGGGCCAGTCGAGGATCAGGTCCACCACGGAGAAGAACGGAAGCGTCAGAGCCGCCAGGAAGTCGTCCATGCCCGACGGTATGTGCAACCGGCGTGCCGACTGCCGTGGGGAAGCATCCACGCCTCGGGGACGGCAACTACTTCCGCTGGCCGCATTCCTGAAGCTGCGCCCGCGCCTCACACGGTGCAGCGCCGCGACTGCGGCCGGTCCGGCGATCGCGGCTCAGCGCCGCCGGCCCGGCGGCGGCAGGAAGTCCGGCATGTCGGCGCTCGGCCGCATCGACCAGCGCGGCGCCCGCTTCTCGAGGAAGGCCCGCACGCCCTCCCGGGCGTCGGGCTGGGTCCCGCTCCACCAGAAGGCCCGCGCGTCGAGGTCGTCGGCGCGCCCGAGATCGAGCTCCGCCTGCATGTGCCAGAGCATCCACTTGGTGATCGCCACCGAGACCGGCGCGGTGTCCCGGGCGATCTCCGACGCCAGGGCGCGAGCCGTCGCGAGCAGCTCGGCGTCCGGGACCACCCGGCTCACGAGACCCCACTCCAGCGCCTCCCGCGCCGCGAGGATGCGGCCGGTCAGGAGGAGCTCCGCGGCGCGCGCCATGCCGACGAGGCGCGGCAGCGTCCAGGTGCTGAGCGCCTCCGGCACGACGCCGCGGCGCACGAAGACGAAGCCGATCCTCGCGCTCTCGGCCGCGATCCGGATGTCCCACTGCATGGGAAGCGTCGCGCCGACGCCGACGGCGGCGCCGTTGATGGCGGCGATGATCGGCTTGCGCACGTCCCAGGCGGCCACCGCGCGCGGCGGCTTCCGCCACGGCTGATCCGCCGGCCCGCCGCCGCGCTCGTACTCGGCCTCGGCCGTGCGGTCGAACGCCGCGCCGCCGCGCGCCAGGTCGGCGCCCGCGCAGAAGCCCCTGCCCGCACCCGTCACGACGATCGCCCGCACCGCGTCGTCGGCATCGCAGACCGCAAACGCCTCGTGCAGCTCGCGCGCCATGGTGGGCGTGTAAGCGTTCAGCCGCTCGGGGCGGTTCAGCGTGACGGTGGCGACGCCGTCGCTCACGTCGAGGACGATCTCGGAATAGGTCTCGTCGGCTGGCATGCGGGGGAGGGTACGCTTCGCCGCCCCGCGCTGGCAAGGCGTGGCTGCCTTGCCCGGCCGCCGACGCGCCGCTATCAGGGGCGTCCTGATCCCGGCGCGACTCCTCGGCCTCTTCCTCATCCTCGTCGGCGGCGGCGTCGGCCTGCCCATGCCCGAGGACCTGACGCTGCTCGGCGCCGGCGTGCTCGCGAATCGGCGTATCCTGCGGTTGCGCGACGTGCTCGTCGTCGGCTTCGCCGGGGTGGTGGTGGCCGACTGGATCATCTACCTCGCCGGCCGCCGGTACGGGCCGGGCTTCGTCGCGCATCCCTGGCTCGCGCGACTGTTCGGCGCGGCGCGAATGGACGCCGTCCGTCACGCGGTCGAGCGGCACGGGGCGCGCGCCGTCTTCTTCGCGCGCTTCATGCTCGGGTTCCGCATCGCGACCTTCCTCGCCGCCGGCACGTTCGGAGTCTCCGCGCCGCGCTTCGCCGTCGCCGAGGCGGCGGGCGCGGCGATCTTCGTGCCGGCGATGGCGACGCTCGGCTTCCTGTTCTCCGACCGCGCCGAGCGGGTGGCGCGCAATGTCGGCGCCGTGCAGCACTGGCTCCTGCTCGTCGGACTCGCGGGCCTCGGGCTCTACCTCGCGCTCCGCGCCTGGGCCCTGCGCAGCGGCCTCGGGGCGGACGATCCGATCACGCGCGCAGGGCGGCCTCCAGATGAGGCAGCACCGCCGCCCAGTCCGCGACCACCCCGAGATCGGCTGCCTTGAAGATCGGCGCCTTCGGGTTCTTGTTGACCGCCACGATGGTGGCCGCGCGGCGGAGCCCGACGAGATGCTCCATGGCGCCGCTCACGCCGAGCGCCACGTAGAGCCGCGGCGAGATGGCGCGGCCGGTGAGGCCCACCTGGTACTGCTTCGGCAGCCAGCCCGCGTCAGTGACCTCGCGGGTGGCCCCGATCGCCGCGCCGAGCCGCTCGGCGACCTGCCCGATGGCCGGCAGCGCCGCGGGGCCGCCGATGCCCTTGCCAACCCCCAGGACGACGGCCGCGGAGTCGAGTGCGGCCGCGGTGTCGGGGAGGAGCTCCCGGCGTACCACCTCCACCCGGGGTGCGGCAGTCGGCACCAGGATCTTCTCCACGACGGCGCGCCGGGCGGCGTCCGGCTCGGCAGACCGCAGCATCCCCGGGCGTACGGTCGCCATCTCGGGACGCGTGCGTGACAGGATGGGCGCCACGATGGTGCCGCCGAAGGCCGGCTTGTGCTGCCGCACCCGGCCCTCGGCGTCGAGGTCGAGGTCGATCGCATCGCCCGTGAGCCCGAGGCCGAGGCGCGCCGCAACGCGGGGGGCCAGGTCTCGCCCGAGCGCGGTCGAGCCGAGCAGCACGAGGCGCGGTGCCCGCGCGCGAATGGCCTCGGCCAGCACCGCGGCGTGCGCGTCCGTCGTGTAGGGGTCGAGCCCGGGCCCCTCGGCGACCAGCACGCGGTCGGCGCCGGCAGCCGCAAGCGCCGGGGCCTCGGCGGCGCCGCGGCCGATCACCAGCGCCTCGACGGGCCCCCCGAGGTCCACCGCCAGCACGGCCGCCTTGGCGAGCAGCTCCGCCGTGACCGGACGAACACCCCGCGGGCCAAACTCGGCCACGACCCACACCGCAGCCCCTGCCCCGGGCGTCCGCACGGGCAGCCGCGGTCGCTTCTCCGGCGCGCCACCGAGGACGCCGAGGTCGCGCAGGCGCTCGCCGAGAGTCCGCGCGAGCGCCTCGGGCGAGTCGCCGGCCAGCACCTCTCCCCGCCGTGCCACCTCGACGTGCTCGATCGCCGCCACCTCGGTCGGCGAGCCCGCGAGCCCGACGTCGCCGGGGGCGAGCCCGAGGTCGGCCACGCCCAGGGTGGCGATCGGCTTGGTGGCCGCGGCCTCGCGCTCGGCCTTGGTCGGGAAGCGCTCCTCGGCCAGGTCCTCGGCCGCCGTGACGACGGCGGGCAGCTGACCCGCGAGCGTCTCGAAGCCGTCGTCGGCCTCCCGCTCCGCGGTGAACCGGCGCGTGGCGGGGTCGACGCTCAGGCGGCGCGCGGCGGTCACCTGCGGCCAGCCGAGCAGCTCGGCCACCTCCGGGCCCACCTGCCCGGTCTCGGCATCCACGCTGGCGCGGCCGAGGAGGACGACGTCGGGCGCCTCGCGCCGGAGCGCCGCCGACAGCGCCCGCGCGGTGGCGAGCGTGTCGGACCCCGCGAGCAGAGGGTCGAGCAGGTGAATCGCCCGGTCGGCGCCGAGCGCCAGGCAGTGAACGAGGCCGTCGCGCGCCGCAGGCGGCCCCATGGTGAGCGCCACCACCTCGCCGCCGTGCGTCCGGCGCAGCGCCAGGGCGGCGCCGAGCGCCCGCACGTCGAACGAGCTCGCCTCTCCCGGCACCCCCTCCCGCACCAGCCGCCGGGTCCCGGGGTCGAAGCGGAGGGCGGAGAGCACGGGCACGTACTTGACGCAGACGACGATCCGCATGCGCCCCGCCTTTCACCACATCTTGCCCGGATTGAGAATGCCGCGCGGGTCGAAGACGTCCTTGATCGCCCGCATGAGCTCGAGCGCTTCGCCGTGCTCGCGCGCGGCGTAGCGCCGGTTGCCGATTCCCATGCCGTGCTCGCCGGAGCACGACCCGCCGAGATCGAGCGCCGCCTCGACGAGCGCGTCGCGCACCGCCTCCGCCTCCGCCCGCTCCGCCTCGGTGGCACGGAGGAGGACGTGGATGATGCCGATGCCCACGTGCCCGAAGAGGTGGACCTCGAGACGCCGCGCGCTGGCAACCGCCGCCGCGCGCCCGACGAGCTCCGGGAGCGCGCCGATGGGGATGGCCAGGTCCGCGCGGACGGTCGCCGCACCCGGTCCGAGCGCCTCGATGGCGCGCGTCGCCTGCTCCCGGATGTCCCAGGGGCTGCCGCCGGGGAGCGCGAGCGGCGACCCGCCGGCACCGGCCATCACCTCCTCCGCCGCGGCCCAGGTCTCGCCGACGCCCGCCTCGCTGCCGTGCACCTCGACCAGCAGGCAAGACGTCTCGGCGAGCCCGAACCCGCCGAGGCGGTTCAGCGCGCGGACCGTGCGCTCGTCGAGGAACTCGACGGCGGCGAGGTCGATGCCGAAGCGGATCAGGTCCGCGGTCGCCCGCGCCGCGGCCCGCGCCTCCGGGAAGCCGAACCCGCCCTGCCGGCGGGCGGCGGGCAGCCCGGCCAGCGCGAGCGTCAGCTCGGTGGCGATCGCCAGCGTCCCCTCGGAGCCGACGAGCAGGCCGAGTAGGTGATAACCCGAAGCGCTCTTGCGGCAGCGGTTGCCGAGGCGCAGGACCCGCCCCGTGCCGCTGACCACCGTCGCCGCGCGCACGTGGTCCCGCGTCCCGCCGTACCTGACCGAGTAGATGCCGCTCGCGTTGTTGGCGACCATGCCGCCGACGGTGGCGAGCTCCGCGCTCCCGCCCGGCGACGGCGGGAAGAAGAGCCCATGCGGGCGGAGCCGGCGGTTGAGCGCGGCGTAGACGACGCCCGGCTGCACGTCCACCTGGAGGTCCGCGGGGCGCACGGCAACGACCTCCGCCATGCGCGTGCAGTCGAGCACGATGCCGCCGCGGACGGGGATGGGGTTTCCCTCGAGGCTCGAGCCCGCGCCGCGCGCCGTCAGCGGGACGGCGTGCTCGTACGCCAGGCGGACGACGGCGGCGACCTCGTCGGTCGAGAGCGGCCAGACGACCACATCGGGCGGCGCGCCGGGCAGCGACGAGGCGTCGCGCGACGCGGCCTCGAGATCGGCGGGGCGGCTCGAGCATCGCCCCGGCAGAAGCTCCTCGAGCGCGCGGAGCACGGCCGGGTCGGTGCCGGGCGCCATCCGTCCCCCGGCTTACCCCCTGTAACGCCGGGGGAACAAGTGCGCGTTTCAGAAATGGAACTCGACGACGAGACGGAGCACGTCGGCGGTGCCCTTGAACGGGCCGCGCTTCTCCTCGTCGTAGGCCGCGCACGCGGTCCAGCCGCCGCGCGGCCGGCCGAGGAGGTCGAGGGCGACGATCCGATCCCGGTTGACGGGATCGACGAAGCGCGGCGGGTCGGTGTCGAAGTCGTCGGCATAGCCGTCGGGGATGCTGATCCTGTGGGGAAGCAGCGATACCGCGCCAGGCCGCGGTGGGGGCGTAACGGTGAGCGGAGCCACGCTCGCAGACTGCTCGCGCGTCGCTTCGGCCGCCGCGACGCCGAACGCCATGGCGCTCACGAGTGGCAGGACCAGCTGAGCCTCGTTCTCGGCGAGGACGATCGGCGCGATCAGCGCCTGCGCCGTCAGCAGCGCCGCGAGGGCGTTGCGCGCTGCGGGATAGCGAGGCGCGGGGCTCATAAAAGCAAGTGGCGTACCGCGTAGGACCGCGCCGTGCGCGACGGCCGAATTGCAGCGGCGTCGCATCTTGCAGCGCCACGGCGCCGGTGTGAGGTGCGCGATCGCCGCCGCGTCGAGCGAGGAGCTCGCGACGGCGTCGTCGCGGCCGGACGAGCTCAGACCGCGGTCTTCAAGCGGCCGCTCGCGCGGCGCGCGGTCGCGGTCGACGGCAGCAGCACGGTGAAGGTGCTGCCCACCCCGACCGCCGACGAGAGCTCGATGCGCCCGCCGATCGCGTCGAGCATCTCGCGGACGAGCGAAAGCCCGAGGCCGACGCCCGGCGTGTGCTTGTAGCGCACGGGTTCCAGCTGCTCGAAGGGCTCGAAGACGAGATGCTGCCGATCGAGCGGGATGCCGGGGCCGGAGTCCTTCACCACCATGCGGTGCTGGCCGCCGTCGCACCCCACCGACACCTCGACGGCGCCACGTTCCGTGAACTTGATCGCGTTCCCGACCAGGTTGACCAGGATCAGGGAGACCAGCCGCCGATCGCCCTCCAGCGGCGTCAGGTCGGGCAACACGGACAGCGTCAGCGGGAGCCCCTTGTGCTCGGCCTGCGGCCGCATCTCCGCCACCACTTCGGCGGCGAGCCCGCCGAGGTCCAGGGGCTCCGGGTGGGTGATCAGCCGGCCACTCTCGATCCGCGTGTGCTCGAGGAGGGACTCGATGAGGCTCATGAGGCGCGCCGTCGAGTTTCCGATCCTCCCGAGCATCTGCTGGGTCGACGCGGCCGATGCCTCACGCTTGAGCAGGTGGAGGTTCGTCTGGATCACGGTGAGCGGCGTGCGCAGCTCGTGCGAGACGAGGCTCAGGAAGTTGCTCTTGACCCGGCTCGCCGCCTCGGCGTGGTCGCGCGCGATGCGCGCCGCGTCGAGCGCGGTCTGGAGGTCGCGCTTGCGTGCGGTGATCTCTCCGGCCAGGGCCTCCAGGTCACGGAGCCGGCTCGCGAGCGCGTGCTGCAGGACGTCCCGCGCCCGCTTCATCGTGACCAGGTTGGCCACCCGCGCGCGGAGCTCCTCGGCGGAGAACGGCTTCGTGACGTAGTCCTGTGCGCCCGCGCGGAGCAGCTCGACGCGCAGCGCGTCGTCCCCCTTGGCGGTGAGCACGACGATGGGCATCTCGTCGAGCTCCGGACGGGCTCGGAGCTCGCGCACTAGGGTTTCCCCGCTCATCTCCGGCATCATCACGTCGCTCAGCACCAGCTCCGGCCGGAGCTCGAGCACCTTCTCGAGCCCCTCCCTGCCGCCGAACGCCGGCTCCACCCGGTACCGATCCGCCAGCGTCTCGCAGATGAAGGCGTTCATCTCCGGATGGTCCTCGACGACGACGATCAGGGCACGCCCCTCCTCTCCCGCAGCCATGGGCCGCGCGGCGTTGCGGCCGCGCAGCGCCTCGATCGAGTGACGCGCGGCCTCCGTGACGACCGCCTCCTCGGCGGCCATCGCCACGACGTGCGCTCCTTCGGGCGCGTGCCGCGGAACCTCGGCACGCAGGAGTGCGCCACCCTCGGGCGCATCCCCGACGTCGAGCGTTCCGCCGTGGAGCTGGGTGAAATCACCCGCAATGGCCAGCCCGAGACCCGTGCCTCCGAAGCGGCGGGTCGATCCGCCCGCGAGCTGGCGGAAGCGCTCGAACACGGCCTCACGCTGCTCGGCGGGGATGCCGGGACCGCTGTCGGCGACCTCGAGGACGGCGGTTCCGCGGGCGGCCTCCTCGCGGAGCGTGCAGCGGACCCGCCCGCCGGCGGGAGTGAACTTGAAGGCGTTCGACAGCAGGTTCAGGAGCAGGCGCTGGAACTTCTCCACGTCCACCTGCGCGTGCAGCTCGCCGGGGGTTTCAACGCCGTAGGCGATCCGGTTTTCCTCGGCGAGGACGTCGAAATGAGCGGCCACCAGTCGCACGAGGCGCGCCAGATCGGTGTCGCGGTACTCGAGCCTCATCTTCCCGGCTTCCAGCTTCGAGGCGTCGAGCAGGTCGTTCACGTGCCTGAGCAACGTCCCGGCGTTGCGGACCACCACTTCCAGGTCGCGGCGGGCGCCTTCCTCGAGCCCGGCCGTCGCGAGCAGCCTCTCCGTCCGCCCGATGATGAGCGCGAGGGGCGTGCGCAGCTCGTGGCTGACGTTGGCGAAGAACTGCGTCTTCAGCTCGTCCAGCTCCTTGGTCTTCTCGTAGAGGCTCGCGAGCTCTTCGTTGGCTCGCCGGAGCTGCCGGTTCGCGTCGTCCAGCTCGCGGGCCCGCAGGTAGATCTCGGACTCCATCTGCTCCGCGCGGCTCCGGAGCTCTTCGGTGAGCTTCGTCTGCTCGGTCCCCTGCTGCTTGAGGCGGACGAACTCCGTCACGTCTTCGACCCGGTGGATGATGTACGGCATCCGGCCGTCCATGAAGACCGGCGAATTGACGGGGCTCCAGTACCGCTCCTCGAACCCGCCGCCCTCGGACTCGGGTCGGCGAATGTCGTACTTCTGGACCGGCATGGTGTCGGGGACACGATTCTGGAGCACCCGGTCGAGCGAGGCTCTCAGGTTTCGGGCCCCGGTGGCGTGCGGGTCGTCGGGGTTGTCCGGGAAGACGTCGAAGAGACCGCGGCCGAGGATCTCCTCCCGCTTGGTCATCGTGGCGCGCAGATACGCATCGCTCGCTGCCACGATCTTCAGGTCCGCGGTCAGCACGAGATAGAGCCCGGGGGCCGACTCGAAGAGCGCCCGGAAGTCCGGGTTTGCCATCCCGGGCGGCGAACCTAACACGCCGAATCGGTGCGGGCCAACGTTGCGGCCGGCGCGCTATCCGCCGAGCCGGTGGCGCAGCTCCCGCACTTCGTCCTCGAGCTCCTGCGTGCGGCGCGTCAGACGCATCAGATAGACGAAGATCCCGATCCAGACGGCGGTGTAGGCGGCAAACAGGTACGGTAAGAAGCTCACGCCACCTCCCCCCGGCGGGCGTCGAGCTCGCGTCTGAGCGCCGCCACCTCATCGTCGAGCCGCGCCCCCCGGACCCGGAGGTCGACGAACCAGGCCGCGAGGAGGATGAGCGCCAGCGCCGACACGAGGAGCCCGACCCGCATCCACGGGTCGACGAGCCCGGTCCCGCCCTCCTGCCGGGTGAGCACGGCGGGATGGATGCCGCGCAGGAGCCTCACCGAGACCACGATCAGCGGGATGTCGAGGACGCCGACGATGCCGAGCACGGCCGCGTAGCGGCCGAGCGCCGCGTCGCCGCCGCCGAACGCACGCAGCATCAGGTAGCTCGCGTAGATCGCCCACAGGACGACCGTCATCGTGAGGCGCGGGTCCCAGGTCCACCACACCCCCCAGATGGGGCGCGCCCAGATCGGCCCGGTGACCAGGACGAGCGTGCAGAAGAGGACGCCGACCTCCGCCGCCGCGTACGCCAGCCGGTCGGCTGTCGGCGAGCCGTTCCAGAGGTAGACCGCGCTCGCCCCGGCGACCAGGAAGAAGCCGAGGAACGCCACCCAGGCCGAGGCGACGTGGAAGTAGAAGATGCGCTGCACGATGCCCATGTCGGCCTCGGTGGGCACGACGAGGAACACGATGGCGAGGGCGGCAAGCATCACGAGGCCGGTCAGCGGGGGGAGCAGGCGTCGCATGTCAGTCCCGCACAACATACGCGAAGAGGAGCCAGCCGGCCACTGCGAAGATCACGTCGAAGGCGGCGAGCACGCCGAGCCCGCCGCTCGCCCCGGCGAGCCCACCGACGAGCACGGCGCGGGTGGCCTCGACGGCGCCGATCAGGAGCGGCACGAGGAGCGGCAGGAGCAGGAGCGGCAGCATCACCTCGCGCGCCCGCACCCGCGTCGCGAGCGCCCCGAAGAGGGTGGCGAGGGACGCGAAGCCCACGTTCCCGAGCAGGCAGACGAGCAACAGCGCCGGCAGGCGCGGGATGAGGTCCAGGTGGAGGAAGAGGCCCGTGAGCGGCACGACGACCGTCTGCATGACGGCCAGGAGGACGACGTTGGCGGCGAGCTTGCCGGCGTAGATCGCCGCGGGGTCGACCGGCGCCGTGAGCAGGCCCGCCAGGCAATCGTTCTCGCGCTCGAGCAGGAAGCCGCGCTGGACGGCGAGGAGCCCGGTCAGGACGAAGGCCGCCCAGAGCACGCCGGGGGCGAGGGTCGGCGCCGTCTCGGGGGAGGGGTCTTGCGCGACCGTCAGGACGACGAGGAGGAGCACGCCCAGGACGAAGACGCTCGAGATGCCCTCGCGCGTGCGCCACTCGATACGGAGGTCCTTGGCGAGGATGGCGAGCGCGTCGCGCATCGTCAGACCCGCTCCGCAACGACGGCGCGGTACGCCGCGACGATCACCGCCGCGTCGGCAGCCCGACCGTCGTGCACCCAGGCGATGCGGCCGCGGTGGAGGATCGCCAGGCGGGACGCGATCGGCGCCGCCCTTTCGACGTCGTGCGTGGCGAGCAGGATCGAGTGGCCGGCCGCACGCAGCTCGAGGAGTTGCTGCTGCAGCCGTTCGACGGCCTCGGGGTCGAGGCCGCTGAAGGGCTCGTCCAGGAGGAGCAGGTCCGGTTCGTGGAGGAGGGCGCGGGCGAGCGCCAGGCGCTGGCCCATGCCCCGCGAGTAGGCGCGGACCGGCCGGCGGCCCGCGCCGTCGAGGCCCGCCCAGGTGAGGAGCCGGGCGATACGCGCCGCCGCTTCGCTGACGCCGAACAGCCGCGCGTAGAAGGCCAGGTTCTCCGCCCC
Source organism: Deltaproteobacteria bacterium (assembly GCA_005888095.1). Taxonomy (GTDB): domain Bacteria; phylum Desulfobacterota; class Binatia; order DP-6; family DP-6; genus DP-3. The sequence continues at coordinate 55,992 of VBKF01000091.1, forward strand.
GCTCAGGTCCGGGTAACACGAGATCTCGTGCCCCGCGTAGCCGATCCGGCGGCGCAGCGCGGCCGGCGCGCGCGTCGCGTCGGTGCCGAAGAGGAGGAGGCGGCCGCCCGTGGGCGCGAGCAGGAGCGCCAGCATGCGCAGGAGGGTCGTCTTGCCGGCGCCGTTCGGCCCGAGCAGCACCACGACCTCGCCGGCGTCGACCGCGAGGTCCACGCTCGTGAGCACGGGCATGCCGCCGAAGCGCCGGGCGAGGCCCTCGGCGCGGAGCGGGGGGCCGTCCACTAGCGGACGACGGCGCCGGGCATCACCGGGTCGTCGGGGCGGAGGAGCACGACCCGGTCGCCGTCGGAGACCGCCAGCACCATGCCCTGGCTCTCGACGCCGCGGAGCTGCGCGGGCTCGAGGTTCGCGACCACCACCACCTGGCGCCCGACGAGCGCGGCCGGGTCGTAGTGGGCGCGGATGCCTGCGACGAGCTGCCGCTCCTCCGTCCCGAGGTCGACGCGCAGCAGGAGGAGCCGGTCGGCGTTCGGGTGCGGCTCCGCGGCCCGCACCGTGCCGACGCGCAGGTCGAGCGCTCGGAACTGGTCGATCGTGATCATCCCCGCCCCTCCTTCTCGAGCATCGCCATCGCCGCCAGCGCCTGCTGCTCGAACCGCCCGCGCAGCACCGCCAGGTCCTCGTCCGAGAGCTTGCCCATCTGGTGGTCCATCTCCGCCTCGCGGATGGCGGCGAGCGCCTGCCGCTTCTGCCGCTCCCACCGCGCCCGCTCCGAGGCGTCGTCGCCGGAGACTCCGGTGCGCGCCGGCCGGAACAGGGGGGCCGCGACGAACAGCGAGGCGATCAGGATCAGCAGGAGGCCGACGACGAAGAGGGCGGGGGTGGCAGTCATTCGGCGTCGAACTCTGCGAGCTCGCGGGCGAGGCGCTCGCGGAGCGCGCCGTCCGTCTCGGTGGGCGCGGCGGCGACGGGGGCCCCGGCGGCCCGCGCGCCCCAGCGCCGGATCGCCAGCGCGAGCGCGAGCGCGCCCAGCGTGACGGCGGCGAACGGCGTGACCCACGCGAGCCAGTTGAAGCCGTGGAACGTGGGCGACGACAGCACCTTCTCGCCGTAGCGGGCCCGGAACGCGTCGAGGATCGCCTCCTTCGTCTCCCCGGCCGCGAGACGCTCGGAGATCTCCTTCTTCATCGGCTCGCCCGAGCCGCACTGGAGGTGGTTGCAGGCGTGGACCGTGAGGCCGCAACCGCACTGGCAGGTGAGCGACTCCTCGACCTCCTGCTGCGTGGTGGCGAGCGCGGCCGGCGCCGCGGCGAGCAGCAGGGCCACGGAGAGGAGCGCCGCCGCCCGCACGCTCAGTCCGCCGTCACCCGCACCCCGCCGAGCGCGTAGGCGGGCGCGCGCCGCTCGGCGGCGGTCGGCCACATCGCCACCGTCGTACCGAGGGCCATGATGACGCCGCCGATCCAGATCCACGACACGAGCGGGTTCACGTAGGCGAGGATCGTCACCAGCCCCGACTGCTCGTCGTAGGAGCCGAGGACGAGGTAGAGGTCCTCGGTGAGGGTGGCGCGCATCGCGACTTCCGTGGTCGGCTGCTGGGGCTTCTTGTAGAAGCGCTTCTCGGGCGTGAGCGTCGTCACCGCCTTGCCGTCGCGCCACACCGAGACGACGGCGGCGAGGCGGGACATGTGGGGGTCGTCCTGCTTCGTGACGCGCTCGTAGCGGAGCGTGAACTTCCCCGCTGCCGCCTCCTGCCCCGGGGCGAGCGTCTGCTGCACCTCGACGCGGAAGACGCTCGACGCCGCGACCCCGACGAACACCGCGACCACGCCCACGTGGATGATGTACCCGCCGTAGCGGCGGCGGTTCTTGCCGACCAGCCGGCTGAGGGCGCGCCCCGGGCTCTCGTGCAGCATCGCCTGCCGCGCCCGCATGCCGCGCCAGAACTCCTGGACGATCGTGCCGAGCACGAAGACGCCGAGGGCGAAGGTCGAGTGCGCGTAGCCGAGCGGTACGCCGGCGACGGCGAGCGCCGCGGCCGCGACGACTCCCGCCGCCACGGGGCCCGCGAAGGCGCGCCAGAGGTTCGGCGGCGAGGCGCGGCGCCAGGCGATCACCGGCCCCACGCCCGCCAGGAAGAGGAGCGCGACACCGAGCGGCGCGTTCACGCGGTTGAAGAAGGGCGGCCCGACCGTGATCTTCACGCCCCGCACCCATTCCGAGACCACGGGGAACACCGTGCCCCAGAAGACCGCGAATGCGATCCCGACCAGGATCAGGTTGTTGAAGAGGAAGGCCGCCTCGCGCGACAGGAACGACTCGACGGTCGCCGGCGTTCGGAGCTCGGGCAGCCGGTAGACGACGAGCCCGCCCGAGACCACGAGCACGACGAGCAGGAAGCCGATGAAGAAGGGGCCGAGCCCCGACTGGGTGAACGAGTGGACGGAGGAGATGACGCCGCTGCGGGTGAGGAACGTGCCGAAGATCGTGAGCGAGAAGGTGAGCAGCACGAGGACCATGTTCCACACCCGGAGCATGTCCTTCTTCTCCTGGATCATCACGGAGTGGAGGTACGCGGTCGAGACGAGCCACGGCATGAAGGCGGCGTTCTCCACCGGATCCCACGCCCAGTACCCGCCCCAGCCGAGCACCTCGTAGGCCCAGCGCGCACCGAAGAGATTGCCGAGCGTCAGGAAGAACCACGAGAAGAGCGCCCAGCGCCGGACGCTGCGGATCCACTGGTCGCCCAGCCGGCCGGCGGCGAGCGCCGCGATCGCGAACGCGAACGGCACCGAGGCGCTCACGTAACCGGTGTAGAGCGACGGGGGGTGGATCGTCATCCAGTAGTTCTGGAGGAGGGGGTTCAGGTCGGCGCCCTCGCGCGCGGGGATCGGGAGGCGCTCGAACGGATCGGTCACGAAGGTGAGGAGCCCGAGGAAGAAGGCGGCGATGGTCATGAGCGTGGCGGTGACCCACGGCATGAGCTCACGGTTCCGCTCGCGGTTCTGCAGCTGCACGATGGTCGTGAAGAGGGTGAGCATGAAGACCCAGAAGAGGAGCGAGCCCTTCTGCCCGCCCCAGAGCGCGGCGACAGTGTAGCGGAGCGGCAGCGTGCTCGAGGAGTAGGCGGCCACGTACTCGAGCGAGAAGTCGTGCTCGACGAGCGCGTGGAGGAGGATCGCGACCGCGACGACGACGAGTGCGAAGACCGCATAGGCGGCATGCGTCCCGGAGCGGACGAGGTGGCGCCTTCGACGGATCGCGCCCAGGATCGAGACGCCGGTCGCGTACGCCGCGAAGAGCAGCGCGAGACAGATCGCCAGGCGTCCGAGCGCGGCCATCCCGCCCTAGGACCCCGCCTTCGCCGGCTCGTACTTGGACGGGCAGCTGGTCATGATCTGGTGCGCGGCGAGACGACCGGCCGAGTAGCGCCCCTCGATGACGACCTCGCGCCCCTCCGAGAACATGTCGGGCAGAACGCCCCGGTAGGCGACCGGCACGGGGCTGGTGTCGTCCTGGTGGGCGAGCTCGAAGGCGAGGTCGTTGGTGCGCGGGTCCCAGCGCACGCTCCCGTGCCGGACCCAACCCTTGACGCGCAGGTCTTCGTCGGCGTGGGCCTCCCGGCTCGAGAGGAACTCGTCGAGGTTGAAGTAGTACATCGACGTGGTGCGCACGCCGGCGTAGATCAGGTAGGAAACCGCGGCGGCGATCAGCACGGCGCCGACGATGAAGCGGCGTTTATCGAGCACGGCACGCCTCGTCCACGGCCAAGCTTGAAGCTTACGGGAAGGGTTCCCCACTGGCAAGGCGAAAACTGCGGGGGGCTCTCGCCCCCCGCAGCCTGCTGAACTTACTCCGTGACGGGATCGACTGTCACGACCGCCAGCTTGACGTTGAAGACCGACGTGGAACCTGCGTTGCTGTCGAGCCGCTGGCAGTGGACCGTGACCGCCACGGGAACGCTGAAGCTGTGGGCGACCATGAACGACGCAGCCGCCGCGCCGGAGGCGCTCCCTGTCCCGCTTGGAACGGAGATCGCGGTCATGTCGGAATCGAGAACAGTGTTACTCGCATCGATCGTATAGAGGGTGCACCTCACGGAGTGAGCCTTCGAGCTACCGTTCGAGAACAACACCTTGCCGCTGATCAGGTAGGTCCCGGCTTCGAGTGCGTAGCTCCCCAGTGTAACGTCCGACCCATCGTTTGGGATGGTCGCGGCGCCGGTGGGCAGCGTCATGGTCTCCACGTGGACGATGCCGGGTTTTCCCTTGTCACCCTTGTCACCCTTGTCACCCTTGTCGCCCTTCGGCCCCTGCGGTCCGCCGTCCCCCTTCGGGCCTTGCGGACCACGGCAGTCCAGCACCGTGCACGCGCCGTCCTGGTCGGCGTCTTCTTCAGGATCACACTTCGCGTTGCCGTTCTTGTCCCAACAGTGCGCGCCGTTGGGTCCGGGATCGCCTTTGGGTCCGCGATCGCCTTTGGGACCAGGGGAACCCCCAGGTCCTTGAGGGCCCCCAGGACCCGGATCACCCGTGTCACCCTTGAGCCCCTGCGGTCCGGCGGGGCCGGGCTTGCCTTGAGGACCAATGGGACCCGCGGGTCCTACGTCACCCGTGTCGCCTCGTGGGCCTCGCGGACCGCGAAGTCCCAGGCAAGGGTCATCCGGCAATCCGGGTGTGCACCCCAGTCCCGGGGGACCCGGGGGTCCCGGCGGCCCCTCCGGTCCCGGAGGTCCCGCCGGCCCCTGCGGTCCCGGCGGCCCCTGCGTTCCCGACGACCCCTGCGTTCCCGACGACCCCTGCGTTCCCGACGACCCCTGCGTTCCCGACGACCCCTGCGTTCCCGACGGGTCCTGCGATCCGGGCTGCGTCGACAGGTCGACCTGCACTTCGCCCTTCTTGCAGGTGCTCCTCAGGAATACCTGGCCGCTGGAGTTGCGGCAGAAGATCGGCTGGGGCTGGGACTTGTGGTGGGCCTGCGCGGCTCCACTCACCGTGAGGAGGAGCGCGGTCGATCCCGCCACGACGAGTCCCCTCGTCCTGCGTGCGTCTGCCCTGAAACATGCGAGCCGGAGGACGCGTTTCATTTTGATCCCTCCTTCATTCATTCTGCGTTTCTCCTACGTCATGCGGCGCCGCGGCCCCACGGTCCCGACTCGTCGGCGCTCTCCGCAGGCGGCAACGCAACTTCCGTACCGCGTTCCATGCCGCGTGACGGAGCGGTCGCCACGCTGCCTGCGGCCGGGTCGCTCCGCGACGCAGCGAACCCGTGGCCGAATCAGCGGTTAGCGGCTACCAAGCTTGCAAGCGCCGCCGCCGACGCTGTGCGCGCTGCATGCCCACGTGTGCGGGGAGGGACGGCGCTCGCTGCTGAGGACTCCGAGGCATCCTCCTTGTCTGACCCGCAGGCACCATCGCCTGTAACTTCGCACGCTTGCACGGCATGGCACCGTCGCACGAGGCTGACGTAGGGTGGCCTACGTCCTGCGGCCTGGCCGACTCCTGGTCTGAATGCCGCGTCGGCTCAGGCCTCGTCCCCCGACGCGTCCGTCCCGAGCCGCGGGCCCGTCGCCACGCCCCGCACGGACGCGCGCAGGAAGGCCAGCAGGTAGTCGACGTCCGGCGAGCGGACCTCGGCCTCCACCCGCGCGATGGCGGCGCGCATGTTGGTGCGCACGCGGAAGAGCACGCGGAACGCCGTGGCGAGCGCGCGGATGCGGGCCGCGTCGAAGCCCGCGCGGCGGAGCCCGACGCGGTTGAGGCCGCGCACCGTGTGCGTCCCGTCCATGATGGCGAAGGGGGGGACGTCGCGGCTCGCCCGCGAGAGGCCGCGCATGATCGCGAGCCGCCCGACGCGACAGTGCTGGTGGACGACGCAGTTGCCCGAGATGAAGGCCTGGTCCTCGACCACGACGTGACCGCCGAGCAGCGCGCCCGTCGCGACGATCACCCGGTGACCGAGCCGGCAGTTGTGGGCGACGTGCGACTGCGACATCAGGTAGTTGTCGTCGCCGATCTCGGTCCACGTGTCGGGCTGCGTGGCGCGGTGCACCTCGGTGTGCTCGCGGAAGACGTTGCGGTCGCCGATCCGGAGGCCCGTGGGGGCGTCGGTATAGGCCAGGTCCTGCGGCTCGTCGCCGAGCACCGCTCCGGGGTGGACGACGTTGTCCGCGCCGAGCTCCGTGCGCCCGGCGAGGTAGACGCCGGCCATGACACGGGTCCGCGGCCCGATCCGCACCGGCCCCTCGATGACGACGTAGGGCCCGATCGCCGCCGACGGGTCGATCTCGGCCGCACGGTCGACGACCGCCGTCGGGTGGATGGGCACGCGCTAGCGCCCGTCGTTCTTCGGACTATCGTCGCCTGCCGCAGTGGGCTCGGCGGGGACGGGCTCACCCGGGATGCGGTACCGCTCGTCCGCCCACGCCGCCAGGTCGAGGATGCGGCAGCGCTCGGAGCAGAACGGGCGGCACGGATTGCCCTCCCAGTCGACCTCGCGGCGGCACGTCGGGCAACGCACACGGCGCACGGAGCCGAGTCTAGCCGCTCGCGGGTCGCGCCGCCACATCCCTTGAAGGCCGTGCGATCGCACGTCACACTGCCGGCCCGTGGCACCCGGCGCGCTCGACGGTCTCCGCGTCCTCAGCTTCGAAGCGCGACGCGCCGATGAGCTGGCGACCATGCTCGCCCGCCACGGGGCGTCGGTCACGCGCGCCCCGGCGCTCCGCGAGACGGGCCTGCCCGAGTGCCCCGAGGCGCAGGAGCTCGCCCGCCGGCTCGCCGCGGGCGACGTCCACACGGTCATCCTCCTCACCGGTGTCGGCACGCGGGCGCTGGCCGCTGCGGTGGCCGACTCGTGCCCGGACTTCCCGCGCGTCCTCGAGCGGTCGACGATCATCGCGCGCGGCCCGAAGCCGCTGGCGGCGCTGCGCGAGCTCGGCGTCGGCGGTGCGCATCCGGTGCCCGCGCCCCACACCTGGCGCGAAGTCCTGGGTGTCGTCGACGCGCTCGGCGCGGCGGCGGGGCGGGACGTCGCGGTCCAGGAGTACGGCGTCCCGAACCGCGCGCTCCTCGAGGCGCTCGGCGCGCGTGGCGCCCGCGTGCTCGCCGTGCCCGTCTACCGGTGGGCGCTGCCGGAGGACACCACGCCGCTCCGCGCGGGAGCCGCAGCCCTGGTCCGCGGCGACGCCGACGTGGCCGTGTTCACCAACGGCGCCCAGGTGGAGCACCTCTTCCGGGTCGCGGACGATGCGGGCGCGCTGCGCGCGGGGCTCGGCCGTGCGGTCGTCGCCTCCGTCGGCCCGGTGTGCAGCGAGGTCCTGGAGGCGCACGGCGTCCACCCCGACCTCGAGGCGTCGCCGCCGAAGATGGGACCGCTCGTCGCGCTCGTCGCCGAGCAGGCGCGGGCAGTCCTCGTCGAGAAGCGCGCCTGAGCCGGCCGCCCGGATCGAGCGCTCACGCGTTGGAGCGCGCCGCCGGAGACGCTATGATCCGTGCCGTTCGATGGGGGGCGTGGTCATCCACGAGCGGTGGAGCGAAGGGGCGGAGGTCGTGCTCTACCCGGGCGACACGCGGGACCTGCTCCCCAGCCTGCCCGACGAGTGCGCCCGCCTCGTCATCACCTCGCCGCCGTACAACCTGGCGAAAGCCTACGAGCGCGAACGCCTCGACCTGGAAGCGTATGTTCGGGGCCAGGAGCAGGTCATCGGCGAGTGCGTCCGCATCCTCCGACCGGGGGGCAGCCTCTGCTGGGAGGTGGGCAACCACGTCGCGGCAGACGAGATCATCCCGCTCGACCTCCTGCTCTACCCCGTCTTCCGCCGCCACACGGAGCTCAAGCTCCGCAACCGCATCGTCTGGCACTTCGAGCACGGCCTCCACTGCAAGCGCCGGTTTTCGGGCCGCTACGAGGTGGTCCTCTGGTTCACCAAGGGGCGCGACCACGCGTTCGACCTCGACGCCGTCCGCGTTCCGCAGAAGTATCCCGGCAAGCGCGCCTGGAAGGGACCGCGCGCCGGCGAGTACACCGGCAACCCGCTCGGGAAGAACCCGGGCGACGTCTGGATCTTTCCGAACGTCAAGGCGAACCACGTCGAGAAGACGATCCATCCTTGCCAGTTCCCGGTAGAGCTCGTCGAACGGTTCATCCTGACCGTGACGAAGCCCGGCGACCTCGTCGTCGATCCCTTCATGGGCGTCGGCTCGACGGCGTGCGCGGCGGTGATGCACGGGCGACGGGCGGCCGGGGCGGAGTGCCTGCCCGCCTATGTTCAGATCGCCCGCGAGCGGATCCGCCTGGCCGCCGAGAGACGGCTGAAGACGCGGCCGATGGGCCGGCCGGTGCACCAGCCAGAACCGAACTCCGCCCTTGCTCGGCGCGACGCCGAATCTCGGCGCAGCGAGCGCAAGCGTGTCGTCCGCACGCCGCCACAGGGGCTCCGCATCGCGTCGCACGTCCTCGATCGGGAGCAAAGCCGTACCGGGTCGCAGCTGCGCCTGCTCGACGACGGCCCGGCCAGGCCCGAATAGCCGTTTCAGTCGGCCTCGACCCCGATCACAGGGGGTTGCCTCCCCGCCCCGCGCGGCGCAATTAGCTGGCGGCATGGGCGACACGAGGGTCCGCTTCGGCCTCTGCCTGCCGCAGTTCGGCTCGGCCTGGAGCCAGGCGCGCGAGGTCGCCCAGGCGGCCGACGAGGCAGGCTTCGACTCGGTCTGGGTGGTCGACCACTTCGTCCCGATCCCCGACGAGACCCAGCCCGTGCTCGAGGCGTGGACCGAGGTCGCCGCCGTGGCCGCCGTCACCCGCCGCGTACGCATCGGCCAGCTCGTCCTCTGCGTGAGCTACCGGCCGCCCGCGCTGCTCGCCAAGATGGCGGCCACCCTCGACCAGGTGTCGGGCGGCCGGCTGATCGTCGGCCTCGGCGCCGGCTGGCACCAGGTCGAGTACGAGCAGTACGGCTACCCGTTCCCCCCCATCGCCACCCGCCTCGAGCAGCTCGGCGAGGCGCTCGCCATCCTGCGCCGCATGTGGAGCGCGGAGCGCACGACGTTCGAAGGCAAGCACTTCACGGTGCGCGATGCCGCCTGCAACCCGAAGCCCGTGCAGCCGCGCCTGCCGTTGCTGGTGGGCGGCGGCGGCGAGCGAGTGCTCCTGCGGCTGGTCGCCCGCCACGCCGACATCTGGAACAACCTCGGCGTCAACCACGCCGACGTGGCACGCAAGCGAGACATCCTCGCCGGGCACTGCCGCGCGGTCGGCCGCGATCCCGCCGAGATCGAAGTCTCGCAGCAGACGCTCGGCGCCATTGCACTCGACCGCGCCGCGGCCGGGCGCAAGGCGGCCGAGGTGCTCGCGGCGCTCCCCTTCTTGACCGGCGCGCCCGACCTCATCCTCGCGGGAACGCCGGACGAGATCCACGCCCGGGTCGCGCGCAACCGGGCGCTCGGCATCTCGACCTTCATCATGAACCTCGGACGACAGACCGACCCGGAGGACGTCCGGCTCTTCGGCCGTGAGGTCGTGGCCGCGTATCGCTGAGGGCATCGATGCCGGGCGCGAGGGGGACCGAGGTCGCGTCGATCATCCTCGCGGGAGGCGAGGGGAAGCGCCTGCACCCGCTCACCCGCGACCGCGCCAAGCCGGCCGTGCCCTTCGCGGGACGCTACCGCATGATCGACTTCGTGCTGTCGAACGTCGTCAACTCGGGCATCTTCAAGATCAGCGTCCTCACCCAGTACAAGTCCGGCTCGCTCATGCAGCACCTGGCGCGCGGCTGGCAGCTCGCGCCGCAGATGGGCCACTACGTGGCGCCGGTGCCGGCGACCATGAACCTCGGCCCGCAGTGGTTCCGGGGCAGCGCCGACGCGGTCTTCCAGAACCTCGACGTCATCGAGAACGAGGGGCCGACCTACGTCTGCGTCTTCGGCGCCGACCACATCTACAAGATGGACGTCCGCCAGATGGTCGCCTTCCACCGCGACTGCGGCGCCGAGGTGACGGTCGCCACCATCCCGGTCCCCGCCCAGGACATCTCGCGCTACGGCATCGTCGACTGCGACGCACGGCGCTGCATCACGGGGTTTCGCGAGAAGCCGCCACCCGACGCCGGCGCCGTCGGCATGCGCCAGGCGTCGATGGGTCTCTACGTCTTCAACGCCGACGTCCTCGTGCGCGCGGTCGTCGAGGACGCCGAACGCAGCGACTCGACGCACGACTTCGGCCGCGACTTGATCCCGCGCCTGGCCGAGCGCGGCCGGGTGCATGCCTACGACTTCTCGACCAACACCCACCCCAACATGACCGAGGGGGAGCGCGGCTACTGGCGCGACATCGGCACGCTCGGCGCCTACTATCAGGCCTCCATGGACCTGATCTCGGTGTCTCCCGTCCTCAACCTCTACAACCCGGCATGGCCGATCCTCTCCGCCTACTATCCGAGCCCGCCCGCCAAGTTCGTGTTCGCCGACCGCGAGAGCAATCGCATCGGCACCGCCACCGACTCCATGGTCTCGGAGGGCTGCATCGTGAGCGGCGGCCAGGTCGACCGCTCGATCCTCGGCCCGCGCGTGCGCGTGAACAGCTTCGCGCAGGTGAGCGAGTCGATCCTGTTCGAGGGCGTGGAGATCGGCCGCCACGCGCACATCCGCCGCGCGATCCTCGACAAGAACGTGTTCGTGGAGCCGGGCGTGACGATCGGCTACGACCCGGTCGAGGACCGCCGCCGGTTCGTGGTCAGCGAGGAGGGCGTGGTGGTGATCCCGAAGGGGGAGCGCGTGGGCTGACGCGGGCTACGGCGCCGCGGTCCCTGCGAAGCGAATCCCTCGAGCACCGAGGGAGAGCAGCATCGGCCGCATCGCGCGCAGCGTGCGTCGGAGCGGGTCGATCGTCAGGCCGAGGACCTCGAGGGTCACCACGCCGAGCAGCGCCGCGTCGGTGCGCCGGCCGAAGACGACGGGCGCCGCCGCCCGCAACTTCCGCAGCTCGTACAGCGCGCTGCCGACCTCGCGCGTCACGACTCTGCCGTCCGCGAGCTCGAAGCGCTGGACGCGGTCCGGTTCGATGCCGATCGCGCGCAGGAGGGGCGCCGGCACGATGGTGAAGACAGCCCCCGAGTCCACGATCAGACGCTGCTCGAAGCCACGGCTCGGGTCCGCCGGGTTGCTGACCCGCACGTCGACGTGAGTCGTCCCCACGCGTCGTCTGTGCGCGAGCTGGAGAGTCGACGCAAGCGCCCTCATTGCCTCGGATCAGGTATACCACCAAGAGAGGTGCCCGAAACCACCTCGTCGGCCGGGGTCGCCGCCTACTTCGGCTCTGCGGGCAGGACGAACTCGAACGCCGCGCCCTCGCCGTCGACGTACGGTGAGATCGCGCGGATCGTCCCGCCGTGGCGCTCGACGGCCAGCCGGCAGAAGGTGAGCCCGAGGCCCCAGCCGCCGAGGCGCTTCACCGGCGCACCGCCGCCCTGGCGGTATTTCCGGAAGAGCGTCGGCAGCACGTCCGGCGCGATCGTGCGGCCACGGTTCCCGACACGCACCAGGAAGCCGCCGTCCGCAGTGCGCTCGGCGTGCACGTCGACGGTGCTGCGGTCCGGCGCGACGCCGATCGCGTTGTCGAGGAGGTTCAGGAGCACCCGCTCCACCAGCGCGGGGTCGCAGCGCACGATCGTGTGGCTCTCGCCGGTCCGGTTGAGCGCCACGGACTTCGCCTGCGCCAGAAGGCCGGTCTCGGCGAGCACCGGCTCGCAGAGCGACGCCCACGGGACGTCCTGCACGCGCAGCGGCATCGCGCCGCTCTCCAGGCGGTTCACGTCGAGGAGCGTGCAGACGAGGTGCCCGATGCGCTGCGAGGCGCGGCGCAGCAGCGGGACGAAGCTCGCCGCCCCGATAGGGTCCTGCTCCATCATCTCGAGCGCCGACTCGACGACGCAGACCGAGTTCTTGATGTCGTGCACCGTGAGGTCCACCAGGTCGTCCCGGCGGCGCTCGCTGTCCCGCAGGTCGGCCGTGCGCTCGCCGATCAGGCGCTCGAGCTCGGCCGCATAGCTCTGCAGGTGGCGGTGGGCGGCACGCACCAGGTCCGTCTGCGTGACGATGCCCGCGAGACGGCCGCCGTCGGTCACGGGCAGGTGCCGCACCCCGTGACGGGCGCAGGTGGCGATGACCTCGGCCACGGTGGCGCCGGTGTCGGTCACGTGCAGCGGATGGCTCATGGCGTCGCGGACCGGCGTCGCGGCCCAGCCCTCGGGGTCGCGCGCCGCCTGCCGGACGACGTCCCGCTCCGTGACGATCCCGGCGGGTGTGTCCCCTTCGAGCACCACCAGACAGCTGATCGGGTGCTCGGCGAGCAGGCGAGCGGCCTCGCGAAGTGCGGCAGTCGCGGCCACGCACTGCACGCGGCGGGACATGTTGTCGGCGACGCGCAGCGAGGCGGCGTGCTGGGCGACGCCGGAAGAGGCCGGCTGGAGATCGTCGCTCACGCCGGGGTATCGGCGCCGACCCTCCGGAACTTGAGCCGCACGGCCTTTCCTTGATTCCCACCAGGCCTTCACGTAGCTCTCGACGGGTGGAGACCCCGCCGTTCCTCGCGGCGTGCCGCCGCCAGCCGGCGCGCTACACGCCGGTCTGGCTCATGCGGCAGGCGGGCCGCTACCTCCCCGAGTACCGGGCGATCCGCGACCAGACGAGCTTCCTTCAGCTGTGCCGCACGCCCGACCTCGCCGCCGAGGTGACGGTCGGGACGGCCGTCCGGCTCGGCGTCGACGCGGCCATCATCTTCGCCGACATCCTGCTCGTCCTCGAGCCGATGGGGGCCGGGCTCGAGTTCACGCGCGGCGACGGTCCCGCGATCCACCACCCCGTCCGCAGCGCGGCCGACGTCGACCGCCTGCGCGAGGTCGAGCCCGGCGCGCTCGCCTACGTCGCCGAGGCCGTCCGACGGGCGCGAGCCGCGCTGCCGCCGGCGATCCCGCTGATCGGCTTCGCCGGCGCGCCCTTCACCCTCGCCTCCTACCTGATCGAGGGCGGCAGCTCGCGCCTGTACGCGCGCACCAAGGCGTTCATGCTGGCCGACCCGGGTGCCTGGCGCGCGCTGATGGAGCGCCTCGGGCGCGTGGTGGCGGCCTACCTCGATATGCAGATCGACGCCGGCGCCGACGCCGTGCAGCTCTTCGACAGCTGGGTCGGCTGCCTCGCGCCCGCCGACTACCGCACGCACGTCCTGCCGCACGTGCGCACGCTCGTCGCCGCCGTCCGGCCGGGGACGCCGGTCATCCACTTCGGGACGGGCACGGCGGGGCTCCTCGAGTGCATGCGCGCCGCGGGCGGCGACGTGATCGGCCTCGACTGGCGCGTCGACCTCGACGCCGCGTGGAGCCGGCTCGGGCACGACGTGGCCGTGCAGGGCAACCTCGACCCGGTGGCGCTCCTCGCGCCGGTCGCCGAGGTCCGCCGATGTGCCGCCGCCATCCTCGGCCAGGCGGCGGGCCGCCCGGGACACATCTTCAACCTCGGCCACGGCGTCCTGCCGCAGACGCCGGTCGACCACGTGCGCGCCCTGGTCGACGCCGTGCACGAGCTCTCGGCGCGCTGACGGGCCGAATGGCGGCCGACGCCGTCCTGCTGATCGCCTTCGGCGGGCCGACGCGGCCGGAGGAGGTCGCGCCCTTCCTGGCCAACGTCGTGCGGGGACGCGGTGTGCCGCCCGAGCGGCTCGCGGAGGTCGCCCGCCACTACCACGCCATCGGCGGACGCTCGCCGCTCAACCCCATCACCTTCAATCAGGCCGAGAAGCTGCGCGTCGCGCTCGCGGAAGCCGGCGCGCCGCTCCCCGTCTACGTCGGCATGCGGAACTGGGAGCCGTACGTCGCCGACACCCTCGCCCGCATGGCGGACGAGGGGCGCCACGAAGCGATCGGCCTGATCCTCGCGCCGCACGCCACCGAGGCGAGCCGGGCGCGCTACACCGATGCGGTCGGGCGCGGCGCGGCCGCGCTCGGGACGCGGGCGCCGGTGATCCGCTGGGCGCCCGACTGGCACACGCACCCGCGCTTCATCGCGGCGGCGGCCGAGCTCGCCGCCACGGCGATCGCCCGGCTTCCGGCCGATCGCCGCGCCGCGGCCGTCCTCGTCTTCACCGCGCACAGCGTGCCGCGCGCCATGGCCGCGGGTTCGCCGTACGAGGCCGAGATCGCGGCGTCGGCACGCGCCGTCGCCGAGCGCCTCGGACATCGAGCCTGGCAGATCGCCTACCAGAGCCGGAGCGGAGGCTCCGCCGAGCCGTGGCTCGAGCCCGACGTCAACGATGCCCTCCGCGCGCTGGCCGCGGCCGGGGCGCGCGACGCCGTCCTCGTGGCGATCGGCTTCGTCGCCGACCACGTCGAGGTGCTGTACGATCTCGATGTCGAGGCGGCGGCCACGGCTCACGCAGCGGGCCTCGGCTTCGTCCGGGCTCCCACCGTGAACGACCATCCGCTCTTCATCCGCATGCTCGCCGACGTGGTGCGCGAGGCGGCCCGATGAGGCGGGTCGCGGTCGTGGGCGGCGGCGTGGCCGGACTCGCCGCGGCGCTCCGCCTGGTCGAGGCCGGCCGCGGCATCGAGGTCCTGCTGCTCGAGGCGAAGGACCGTCTCGGCGGCACGATCGCGAGCGAGGGGACCGACGGCTTCCTGATCGAGGTGGGCGCGGACGCGTTCTTCACCGAGAAGCCCTGGGCGCAGGCGCTCTGCGAACGGGCCGGCCTCGGGGACCGGCTGATCGGCACGCGGCCCGGCGACCGGCGCACGTACGTCGTGCACGGCGGCCGGCTGGTCGCGGTCCCGGAGGGCTTCGTGCTCCTCGCCCCGACCGATCCCTGGACGGTCGCCGCCTCGCCGCTCTTCTCGTGGCCGGGCAAGCTGCGCATGCTCCTCGACCTCGTGCTGCCGCGCCGCTCGGACGACGCCGACGAGAGCGTCGCCGCCTTCGTCCGCCGCCGGCTCGGCCGCGAGGCGTTCGAGCGCGTGGCCGAGCCGCTCCTCGGCGGCATCTACACCGGCGACGCCGAGCGGCTGTCGCTGCGCGCCACCATGCCCCGTTTCGTCGAGGTCGAGCGACGCCACCGGAGCCTCATCCTCGGGCTGCGCGCGACGGCGCGGACACACGATGCCGGCGCCCGCTACAGCCTCTTCATGACGCACGTCGAGGGCATGGGCGGGCTGGTCCGGGACCTCGCGCGCCGGCTCCCCGAAGGCGTCGTGCGGCTCGGCGCCGCCGTGGAGGGGCTCGCCCGCGACGGGGATACCTGGCGGCTCGCCGCCGGCGGCGGCTTCACGGCCGACGCGGTCGTCGTCGCCGTGCCGGCGTATGCCGCAGCCCGGCTGCTCGAGGGACTCGACTCCAAGCTCGCCGGGGCACTCGCGGCGATCGAGTACGCCTCCTCGGCGACCGTCACGCTCGGCTACCGCAGCACCGAGCTGCCACGGGGGCTCCCGGGGTTCGGCTTCGTCGTCCCGGCCGTCGAGCGGCGGCCGATCCTGGCCTGCAGCTATCCGTCGCGCAAGTTCGCCGGCCGTGCCCCGGACGGCCACGATCTCGTGCGCGCCTTCGTCGGGGGCGCGCTGCGCGCCGACCTGCTGGAGCTCGACGACGAACGGCTGACGGCGCTCGTCGAGGCCGAGCTGGCGCACCTGCTCGGCGTCACGGCGCGCCCGCGCCTCGTCCGCGTCCACCGCCACGCGCGGGCCATGCCGCAGTACCACGTCGGACACGAGGAGCGGGTGGCCGCGATCGAGGCGCGCGCGGCCGCCATCGCCGGCCTCGCGCTGGCGGGGGCGGCCTACCGCGGGGTCGGCGTCCCCGACTGCGTGCGCAGCGGCGAGGCGGCGGCCGACGCCGTGCTCGCGCGTCTCGGCTAAGCCGGTCTCGACGTCGACGACACGGCGATCGCCACCGGATAGGCGAAGCGGACCCTCTCGCTGCCGGTGGCGTGCCGCACGCTTACCGACCGGCGGCGGATGACGCAATGCACCGGCGCCCATGGGTCCTGCCCCTATTGCGCAGCCCGCTGTCTGCGTTAAGCTCGTGCCGTGAGAAGGCGCGGCATTGCAGCCGCGGCGTGTCTCGCGGCGATCTTACTCGGCTCCTCGGTCGCCCTCGGGGAGACCAAGAAGGAGGACGAGCGGACGCCTCTTCCGCCGCCCATCGACGAAGTCGTGCCGCCGCTGGGAACCCCCGACGAAGCGGTCTCGGCCCTCAAGCACCTTCGCCTGCATCCGGGTCGGGACTCGCTCGAGCCGGCCGAGGCAGTGCGCAATCGGCCACCGGGGACCGCGGACGAGCCGGCGCGCTAGCGTCCGGGCCTGTCGCGAGCGGACGCCGACGGCTATAGAAGGGCGATGCCCAGGGCGGCGGACAACCCGCCCGCCGTCGTCCTCGGCGGCGGCATCGCGGGTCTCGCGGCGGCGCGGCTCCTCACGCGGCACTACGCGCGTGTCGTCGTGCTCGAGCGGGACACGCGGCCCGACGTGGCCGAGCCCGAGTCCGCGTACGGAGGCTGGCAGCGCCGCGGCGTTCCGCAGTTCCGCCACTCGCACGCGTTCCTCGCGCGGCTGCGGCTCGTGCTCCTCGCCCACCTGCCCGAGGTGCTCGACCGGCTGCGCGCGCTGGGTGTCCGCGAGCTCGGTCTCGCCGCGCTCGCGCCGCCCGGCGTGACCCTCGCTCCCGAGGAGGGCGACGACGAGGTGGTCCTCCTCGCCTGCCGGCGCGCGACGTTCGAATGGGTGCTCCGCGAGTGCGTGCGCGCGAGGCCCGGGATCGAGCTGCACGAGGGTGTCTCGGTCGCCGGCCTCTCGGTCGCGGCGCGCGACGGGAGACGTCCCTCGGTCACGGGTGTTCGCCTGGCCGACGGCAGCGTGATGCGCGCCGCGCTGGTGGTCGACGCCACCGGTCGACGGTCGCGGGCCCCCGCCTGGCTGGCGGCGAGCGGCGCCCCGCTGCCGCTCGAGCTCTCGGCGGATACCGGCACGTTCTACTACACGCGCTTCTACCGCCGGGGCCATGGACGGGCGCCACGCGGTACGACCGGTCTCGTCGCGGGCGACCTCGGGTGGGTCAAGGTCGCGATCTTCCCGGGTGACAACGCATCGTTCTCGATCAGCGTCGGCGCGCCGGTCGCCGACGGCTCGCTCAGGGGCCTCTCGGATCCCGCCCGCTTCGAGGCGTTCGTGCGGGCGTTTCCCGCCGTCGCGCCCTGGCGCGCGCGGGGCGTCTCGGTGCCGATCGACGGCCCGCCGACACCCGTCCTGGTGATGGGAAACCTCCGCAACCGGCTGCGGCGCTTCGTCGACCGCGAGGGTCCGCTCGCTGCGGGCTTCTTCGCCATCGGCGACGCGGCCTACCACTCGAACCCGGTCTACGGCCGGGGCGCCACCTCGGCGATCGTCCAGGCCGCCCTGCTGGACGAGGCGCTCGGCCGGCACCCGGGGGACGTGCGGGCCGCGGCGTGCTTCCTCGACCTGGAGAGCGAGCGCCAGCTCCGGCCGTTCTGGGAGGCGGCGGTCGCCGGGGACCGCCGGACGCTCGGCGAGGTCCCATCCCTGAAGGTGACCGATCCGCTGGCGTGGCTCGCCCACGTCGCCGAGCAGGCGTTCGGCTGGTTCTTCGACCAGGGCTTGCTGCCCGCGAGCCGCGTCGACCCCGTCATCTTCCGGGCGCTCATGCGCATCTTCAACATGCTGGAGCCGCCGGAGCGGCTGTTCACCGACCCGGGCCTCCTCGTGCGTTCGTTGCCGGTCCTGGCGCGGGTGCTGCGCGGCGACGGGCCGCCCCCGCCGTTCCCGGTGGTGGCGCGCGATGCGGCGCTGTCGCAGCTCGACCAGGCCGGGGCGCGGGAGTGAAGGGGATGTCTCGTCGTCGCATCCTGCCCCTCGCCGTTCTCGGCCTCGCGACCGTGGCCGCCGCACCCGACAGGTCTCTCGGCCAGCCGCTGCTCGGCGAGTACGCGATCCTCGGCCAGGCGCGGACGGCGCTGCGCGCGGGAGTACGGGTGACTTCCGGCGCCGTGGGAACGGTCGGCGGCACGCTCGTGCTCGGCAACCAGGTGCGGGTAAGCGACGCCGTCGCCGCGGACACGATCCGACTCGGCCCCGATACCAGCGCCGAACGCTTCTTCTGCCGCTTCGCGATCCTCTCGCGCGGCGGCGGCGTGGTCGGCGGCCCGGTGGTCGGCGGTGGGACCCTGCCGGCGTGCCGCGCGTTCACGCCGCCGCTCGTCGACCCTGCGCTGCTCGCGCCGGTTGCCGTGACCCCCGGGACGACGGATCTCCGCGTGCCGCGCCGCACCGGAACCGCGCCCATGCCCGCGGCGAGCTACGGGCACGTCGTCGTCGGCAAGGGTTCGCTGCTGCAGCTCGCCGGCGGGAGCTACACCGCGCGCTCCATCCGTGTCGCGCCGAGCGGCCGTCTCGTCTGCGCCGACGCCTGCCGCATCGGCGTGCTCGAGCGCGTCGTGCTGGCGCCGCGCGCCGAGCTCGGTGCCGGCGCGCCGCTGCGTGCCAACCAGGTGCGGCTGGACATCGCCGCGAGTGGAGTGGGGCAGGCGTTCCGCGCCGGTGCCCGCGCCGCGGTGGCGGCCACGATCTACGCGCCGGCCGGCAGGCTCGCGCTGGGCGCCCGGGGCACCTACCACGGCGCGTACGTGGGGCGGACGGTCACGGTGGGTCCCGCCGCCACGGTGCGTGCGGACAGCGCGCTCGGTAGCTAGCTCGGGCGTTTCAGCGCAGGTCGGGCGCGGGTGCCGCGGTCTCGCAGGCCGCCGCCCGACGATGGCCACCGGCGATCCGCGCGCGGCTGCGCGCGACCAGCTCCTCGAAGAGCCGTCGCTGGCGCGCGTCGCTCAGCGCCCCGAGCTCGGGATGCCACTGGACGGCGAGCACGAAGGGGTGCTCGGTCGACTCCACCGCCTCGATGACGTCGTCGGGGCTCCAGGCGACGGCGCGCAGCCCACGGCCGAGGCGGCCGACGGCCTGATGGTGCACGGACTGCACGACGAGACGCTCCGTCCCGAGGAGGGTGCCGATCCGGCTCGTCGGGTCGAACCGCACCTCGTGCTCGACCGGCAGCCGCTCCGGGCGCCGATGCGGCACGCGGTCGCCGTAGCGGTCCGGGATGTGCGCGACGAGGTCGCCGCCGAGCGCGACGTTCAGCAGCTGCATGCCGCGGCAGATGCAGAGCACCGGGAGGTCGGGGCGGGCGAGCGCGGCGCGCGCGAGCTGCATCTCGAAGCCGTCGCGCTCGGTCGAGATGCCGTAGTTGGCGTCGTGGCGGACGCCCCCGTAGTGCGCCGGGTCGATGTCACCGCCGCCGGGCAGGATGAGCCCGTGGATCGTGTCGAGCGCCTCGGGAATCTCACCTTCCACCGCTTCCACCGCGGGAAGGACGAGCGGGACGCCGCCCGCGAGCCGCACCACGTCGACGTACTCGCAGGGCAGCGAGAAGACCTGCCGCTCGCCGGCGCGGCCGTAGCTGCTGATCCCGATGAGAGGTCTCACGCCCGTCCAAGCTACCCGGCGCGCCGCCGAAGTTCCAGCACCGGGCCCTCCTGTGATAGCTCCTTGCGCATGAGCTTTCCGCGCCAAGTGCCTGGCATTCCCCGTCAATCCGACTTCCACGAGCTCGTCGAGGACGTCGTCTACGCCTCGGTCGACGGCGTCCCGCTGCGCTACGACCACTACCGGCCGCGGCGGGCAACCAGCCCCGCGCCGGCGATCGTCTTCGTCCACGGCGGCGCCTGGGTGCACGGCGACCCGAGCCAGGCGGCCGGCAACGCCCTCCACTTTGCCCGCCGTGGCATCGCGACGATCTCGATCTCGTACCGCCTCGCCCCGAGGCACCGCTTTCCGGCGCCGCTCGACGACGTCCGCCGCGGGCTCCGCCACGTGCGCGCCCACGCGGTCGAGCTGGGCATCGATCCCGAACGGATCGCCCTGATGGGTCTCTCGGCCGGCGCCCATCTCGCGATGCTCGCCCACCTGGCGGCGGGCATCCCCGAGCTTGCCCCGGAGCTCCCCGCCGAGCTCCGCGACGCGGCAGAGACGGTGTGCGCGCTCGTCCTGCACTACGGTCCCTACGACCTCGCCCGGCGCCGCCCGTTCCCCGACGGCTTCGATCCGATCGGCGAGCTCCTCGGCGAGCGGCTCGCAGACGAGGCGTGGGTGCGGCTCGCGTCCCCGGTCCACCAGGCCGCGCATGCCACCGCGCCCGTGCTGCTCGTCCACGGCACGGCGGACGCCGTCGTGTCGTACCGCGAGTCCGAGCGGATGCACGCCGCCCTCGAGCGTGCCGGCAAGCCGAGCGAGCTGCTCCGCCTCGAGGGCGCACCCCATGCCTTCCAGGCCAACTGGCGCGGCGAAGCGAACCGGCAGGCCAACGCGGCGACGGACACCTTCCTCGAGCGCCATCTCCCGGGAGCCGCATGATCCTCCGCACCGCCATCCCGGACGACGAGGCCGCCGTCCTCCGTCTCATCGAGGAGCTCTTCGAGGCTCCTGGCCGCCGGCCCGTCGGTTACTCGTCCGAGCGGGCGTCGGCGGGCTTCCAGCACGCCGTCGCCGAGCCGCACGCCGACGTGCTCCTCGCGCTCGACGGCGACACGCTGATCGGGCTCGCGTCGGTGTACGCCGAGCTGCCGTCCATCCGCTTCGGCCGGCGGTGCTGGCTCGAAGATCTCGTCGTCACCTCGTCCCGACGTGGCCAGGGCATCGGGCGGCGGCTGCTCGAGGCGGCGGCCGAGTGGGGACGCGCGCACGGCTGCGTTCATCTGGAGCTGAGCTCCGCCAACACGCGCGGCGACGCGCACCGCTTCTACCTGGGGAACGGGATGGCGCAGAATTCCCTGCTCTTCGGGCGGCTGCTCCGCTGACGGCGCTGGCGCCCCTCGACAGGCTCCTCTATAAAAGCGACTTCTACGGGCGGCAGGGATGTACGAGCGGTTCTTCGGGCTCGCCGACGCGCCGTTCCGGCTCACGCCGGACCCGCGCTACCTGTTCCTGTCGCAGAAGCACGCCGACGCCCTCGCGCACCTGAAGCTCGGCCTGTCGGAGTCGAGCGGCTTCGTCTGCATCACCGGCGACGTGGGCACGGGGAAGACGACGCTCCTCCGCGCGTTCCTGACCGGGCCGATTCCCGACACGGAAACCGCGTACGTCTTCAACCCCGTCCTCTCGCCGCTCGAGCTCCTGCAGACGATCAATGCCGAATTCGGACTTCATGCCGACACGGACAGCCGCACCGAGCTCGTCGGCGCGCTCAACCGCCACCTCCTCGCGCAGCGCCAGGCGGGCCGCCGCGCGATCGTCGTGATCGACGAGGCCCAGGCGCTCGCCGTCGAGGTGCTCGAGCAGCTCCGCCTCCTCTCGAACCTCGAGACCACCACCGAGAAGCTCCTGCGCATCATCCTCGTCGGCCAGCCGCAGCTGCGCACGCTCCTTCTCCACCCCGAGCTCGTGCAGCTGAACCAGCGCATCACGCTGCGCTGGCACATCGGGCCCCTCACCCGACAGGAGACCGCGGCCTACGTCGAGCACCGGCTCGCCATCGCGAGCCAGGGCCATGCCGGACCGATCTTCACCCGGCCCGCGCTGCGCCTGATCCACCGCCGGTCGGGCGGCGTGCCGCGCATGATCAACATGATCGCGCACCGGGCCATGGTGGCCGCGTTCGCCGACGACCGCCGGACCGTGGGGAGGCGCTCGGTCCGCCGGGCGTACGACGAGATCGCCGTCGTGCCGCTGCCCGCCCGGCGCCGGGCCTCCCGGGTCGCCGCCCTCGCGACGGTCGGCGCGGCCGTCTGCCTCGCGGTGATCGCGATCGGCGCCGCGCGGCTGTCGCCGCCGCCCGAGCCGGCGCCGCTGCGCGCGGCGGAGCCCACCTCGGGCAGCGCGACACCCGTCGCCGAACCGCCGGCGCCGAACGCCGCACCGGTCCCCGAGCCGGCGCCGAGCGCGCCGCCCGAGGTCGCGACCGCCCCTGCCCGCCCCGGGGCCGAGCCCCCCGTCGCCGCGCTCGAGGTGGAGCGCCGGCTCGTCGCGCTGGACACCGACGCGAGCGCGCGCGAGGCGTTGAACGCCGTCTTCGCGGCGTGGAGCGTCGGTCCGCTCGGACCGCGTGAGCCCGGGGACGCGAACGCGTTCACCGGCGCGGCAGCGCGGCGTGGCCTCGGGCACCTCCTCGTCTCCTCCAGCGGCACCCTGCTGCGCGCACTCGACCTGCCTGCGATACTCGAGCTCAACCTGTCCGACGCGTCCGGCGTGCGCTACGCGGCGGTGGTGAGTCTCTCCAGCGCGGGGGCGACGCTCGTGGTCGGCGACGCGCCCGGCGCCGTCGACCGGACCTTCCTCGATCGCGCCTGGTTCGGGCGCGCGCATGTCTTCTGGCGGGACTTCGACGGCATCGGCGTCGTGACGCGAGAGCCGTCGCAAGGCATCCGGCGCCTGCAGGCGCTCCTCCGCCGGGCGGGTACCTACGGCGGCCCGGACACGGGCGTCTTCGACAGAGCGACGCGCGCCGCCGTCGTCGACTTCCAGCGCGGCCGATTCCTGGTCACCGATGGCCGTCCCGGCCCCCTGACGCGCATCCTGCTCTACGACATCGCAGGCGGCTACCCGCGACCCACACTCGGCTCCTCCGGAGGAGGGACGTCATGAGCTCGATCCTGGACGCCCTCGAGAAGGTGGAAAACGCGGAGCGCTGGACGCCGCAGGCCGGCCCGGCGCGGCCGGAAGGACGCTCGAAGCTTCGACTCGCCGCCATCGCCGCCGGCGTCGCCTTCGCCGCCGGCGCCGGCGTGGCGGCCCTGGTGCTGAGGCCGGGACCCCAGCGCACCGCCGCTCCCGAGCTCGCACGCGTGCCCAGTGCGGCTCCCGCGGCCGAGCCGGCGAGGGTGGCGCAAATTCCAGCGGCGCCCGTGCCGTCTGCTTCTGCACCGACGAACGCACCCTCGACCCCCGTGGCGGCGGAAGCTGCACCGCCGGCGGCCGCCGTCGCTGCGGCGTCGACGCCAGTCGCCGCCGTAGCGCCCACACCGCCTCCGCCCGGGACCGCTGCAGCGCCGAGCGCGCCGGCGCCCGAGGCGCCGCGGCCGCCCGTCGAAGGCGCGGCGGCGAATCCGGCGGCTCCCACGCAGGCACCGCGCCAGCCGGCCGTGGCCGCGGTCGAGCCACGCAGGGAGCCGATCGACGAGGGCCGCTCTGCCCCGCGTCTGCCCACCGTCCGCCTGAGCTTCCTCGTCTACTCGCCTTCCGCCGAGCGCCGGAGCGTCGTGCTCGCGACCGAGGGGGGGAGCCTCACGACGCTCCACGAAGGCGAGCGCGTCGGCGACATCGAGGTGGCGCGCATCCTCCCCGACAGCGTCGAGCTACGGTACGAGGGGCGGGTCTTCACCGTGAGCCCGCGGGACTAGTCGGCCGACGTCCGTTGACGCGGGCGCCGAGCCCGCGACGATGTCTGTCGCGGCAGCCCGCCTCGCTCCCGCTTCATTGCTGACAGACGCAGCTTCCGAACTCGACTACACATCTAAACTGGGGACAGCTGCTGCTGCACGAGGTGATGCCGTTGCACGCCCGTCAAGTGGCAATAATCTGACGCGACGCGGCCCTGGGCGTCCCCGGCGATCGAGCGGGATCACGGTCCGAAATCCGCTACGGAACGGCCGCGCCCAACAGCTGATCGGGAAGCCGCTAAAGTGTCTGCAGTATTCGGCCGAGTACGCTAGGGGCGGCCCGCACGCCGCGGCCGAGACGCGCCCACAGAGCGGGCTCGGGAGGAGAAACGACGGTGGCCAGTACGTCTGAACGGGGGATCGCGAGGTCGAGCCAGGGGCCGACCCGGCCTCGGGCCCTATTCCTGACCACCCTCCTCGCCGCGGCGATTCAGCTTGCGCAGGCTCCGGAGGCGGGTGCCGTGATCACCTGGGTCCAGAACGTCGGCTCCAGCGGCAACCCAACCACCGGGACGTCGATCTCCATCACCGTCCCGGCGGGAGGCGTCGTCGCCGGTGACACCTTGATCGTCAGCTTCGCGATGGACCCGGCATCGGGTGCCGTCTCCTGCACCGACGCGAAGGGAAATGCCTATGGCGCGGCGGTCGACTTCGCGAACGGCTCGGGCACCTCGGGCGTGCGCACCGTCGTCTTCTCCGCCCGCATCGTCACGGCGCTCGTGGCCGGCGACACGATCACGGTCTCCCATCCCTCCGCCGCTGCAAAGGCTGTGAGCATCAACGAGTTCTCCGGTGTCGGCTTCGTCGACCAGACCATGACAGCGACCGGGAACAGCAACTCGCCTTCCTCGGGCTCGACCGCCACCACCTCCCAGGCGAACGAGCTGCTCTTCGGGACGATCGGGGTCGAGACGAAGAAGGACGATCCGTTCGTCGCCGGGGCCGGCTACGCCTTGTTGCCCAACGCCGGGTCAGGCACGACCGGCACCCCTGACACACACATCTCTGTCGAGCCCGAATTCCGCAAGGTGACCGTGACCGGGAGCTACCTGGCCGACGGGTCGAGCGCCCCCAGCAGCCACAACTGGGCAGCGGCCATCGTGACCTTCCCCGCAGCCGTGTGCGGCAACGGCACCGTCGAGGCCGCCGAGCAGTGCGACGATGGGAACGTGGCGAACGGGGATTGCTGCTCCTCGAGCTGCCAGTTCGAGGCCGCCGGAACCGTCTGTCGTGCCGCCGCCGGTGTCTGCGACCTGCAAGAGACCTGCACGGGCTCGAGCGGAACCTGCCCGGCAGATGCGAAGAGCACGGCGGTCTGTCGTCCGTCGGCGGGCATCTGCGACGTGACGGAGAGCTGCGACGGCGTCGGCGACAACTGTCCCACCGACGGCTTCGTCGCCGCCGGCACGACGTGTCGCGCCGCAGCCGGCGTCTGTGACCTCGCGGAAACCTGTACCGGGTCGAGCGCCAGCTGTCCGGCGGACGCGAAGAGCACGGCGGTGTGCCGGCCGGCGGCCGGTGTCTGCGACGTGGCGGAGAGCTGCGACGGCGCCGGCGACAACTGTCCGGCGGACGCGCTCGCGCCCGCCGGGACCCTGTGCCGGGCCGCTGCCGGCGTGTGCGACCTGGCGGAAAACTGCACCGGGTCGAGCGTCAACTGTCCCGCCGATGCCAAGAGCACCGCGGTCTGCCGGCCCGCAGCGGGCGTTTGCGACGTGGCGGAGAGCTGCGACGGCGTCGGGAACAACTGTCCTGCCGACGGGTTCAAGGCGGCCGGCACCACCTGTCGTCCCGCAGCCGGCGCCTGCGACCTCGAAGAGGACTGCGACGGGTCGAGTGCGATCTGTCCCGCGGACGCCAAGAGCACGGCCGTCTGCCGGCCCGCGGCGGGCGTCTGTGACGTAGACGAGAGCTGTGACGGCGTCGGCAACGACTGTCCGGCCGACGCCTTCGTCGCCGCCGGCACCCCGTGTCGACCCGCGGCGGGCGTCTGCGACCTCGAAGAGGACTGCGACGGGTCGAGCGCAACCTGTCCCGCAGACGCGAAGAGCACGGCCGTCTGCCGCCCCGCGGCCGACATCTGCGACGTCGACGAGAGCTGCGACGGCGTCGCCGACGACTGTCCCGCCGACACCTTCGCCGCCGCCGGCACGCCGTGTCGGCCCGCGGTGGGCGTCTGCGACCTCGAAGAGGACTGTGACGGGTCGAGCGCGACCTGTCCCGCAGACGCCAAGAGCACGGCGGTCTGCCGCCCCGCGGCCGACGTGTGCGACGTCGACGAGAGCTGCGACGGCGTCGGCGACGACTGCCCGGCCGATACCTTCGTCGCCGCCGGCACCCCGTGTCGGCCCGCGGCGGGCGCCTGCGACCTCGAGGAGGACTGCGACGGGTCGAGCGCGACCTGCCCCGCGGATGCGAAGAGCACGGCGGTCTGCCGCCCGGCGGCCGACGTCTGCGACGTCGACGAGAGCTGCGACGGCGTCGGCGACGACTGTCCTGCGGACGGGTTCAAACCGGCCGGCACCTCGTGCCGTCCCGCAGCCGGCGTCTGCGACCTCGAGGAGGACTGCGACGGCGCGAGTGCGACCTGTCCCGCGGACGCCAAGAGCACGGCGGTCTGCCGCCCGGCAGCCGACGTCTGCGACGTGGCGGAGAGCTGCGACGGGGTGAGCGACAACTGTCCTCCCGACACGTTCGTGCCGGCCGGCACCGTCTGCCGTCCCGCCGCCGGTGCCTGCGACCTGGCCGAGAGCTGCGACGCGACGAGCGCGGGCTGTCCGGCTGACGCGAAGAGCACGACTCCCTGCCGGCCGGCAGTCGGCGGATGCGACGTCGCCGAGAACTGCGACGGTGTCGGGAATGACTGTCCACCCGACGCACTCGTCGCCGCAGGTACCGTCTGCCGCAGCGTGACCGCCGGCTGTGACCTCCCGGAGATGTGCACCGGCTCGGATCCCGCCTGCCCTCCCGACACCGGGAAGCCGGACAGCGACGGCGACGGCGTATGCGACGCGCTCGACGATTGTCCGGCGACCCCGGACGCCGCGCAGGCGGATAGTGATCACGACGGCATCGGTGACGCCTGCGACCCCTGCTCGAACATCGTCCCGGTGTTCGCCGTCAAGCCGAAGGTGAGGATCGCGCGGCTCAACGTTCCGGGCGGCGAGAAGATGAGGTTCAAGGGCACCATCACGGTGCCGGCGTCGCCCCCGATCGACCCGGCGACCAAGGGCGTACGCGTGCTGATCCACGACGACCTCGGGGCGGCGCTGTTCGACGTCACCGTTCCGGGCGGCTTCGACCCCACGAGCGGCGTCGGGTGGAAGGCCAACAAGCGCCACACCGCGTGGCGCTACCGGAACCCGAGCGGCTTCCAGAGCATCGTCAGGATCAGGGTCCGCGGCCGGCGCAGGGCGCCGGGCTGGCTCAAGTTCGTGGTCATCGGACAGAACGGGACGTACCCCATGTCACCGACGCGCATGCCCGCCCGCGGCACGATGGTGATCGATTCGCCGTTTGCGACCACCGGTCAGTGCGGAGAGGCGTTCTTCACCACGGCGCCGGCCCCGCACTGCTCCGTCAGGGCCCGGGGCAAGACGCTGGTCTGCAAGTAGTCGTCGGCTCGACGACCGCACTGCATACGCACCCGCGCCCGCGGCTGTAGTCCGGGCTGAGAGGCCGTGATATTCGCGCCTCCCATGATCGTCCTCGAGCCGATCGGCTACGTGCGCAGTCCGAGAGCGGACCTGCGTGACGACGGATGGGGCGACGTGACGGCCCGCATCGAGCTGACCGACAAGTTCGGCCCCGACTGTCTCGAGGGCCTCGAGTCCTTTTCGCACGTCGAGGTGATCTTCCATTTCCATCGCGTCGTCGAGTCGGCGATCGAACGCGGTACCCGGCACCCCCGCGGCAACGTGGCATGGCCCCGTGTGGGGATCTTCGCTCAACGAGGAAAGGACCGTCCGAACCGCCTCGGAACGACCATCGCGGAGATCAAAGGGCGCGAGGGACGGGTGCTCACCGTCGCCGGCCTGGATGCCGTCGACGGCACTCCGGTGCTGGACATCAAGCCCCTGATGGTCGAGTTCCTGCCCCGTGGCTCCGTCCGGCAGCCGCCGTGGTCCCGGGAGCTGATGCGCGACTATTGGTAGTGCGAGCGCATGCCGCCCGCCACGGTCCGCTTCTACTTCGACTACATCTCGTCGAACGCCTACCTGGGATGGACCCAGCTCCCGAAGCTCTCCGACAAATACGGATTCACGATCGAACCCGTGCCCGTCCTGTTCGCAGGCCTCCTCGAAGCCCACGGCCAGCTCGGGCCTGCCGAGATCCCCGCCAAGGCGGGCTGGATGGGCAAGAACAACCTGCGCAAGGCGGCCCTTCTCGGGGTTCCCCTCAACCCGCCGGCCTTCCATCCGTTCAATCCGCTCCTCGCACTCCGCGTGTCGTCGCTCCCGGCCGATGCCGCGGCGCGACGCGCGCTCATCGGTGTGCTGTTCGACGCGGTGTGGGTCCGGGGTCTACACGTCAGCGAGCCGGCCGTGGTCGAGCGTCTCGGCGATGAAATCGGTCTCGCGGGAACCGCGCTCGTCGCGGAAGCGCAGCGGCCCGAATCCAAGGCGCGCCTTCGCCGCCAGACGGACGACGCGGTTGCCCGAGGCGTGTTCGGCGTGCCCTCGATGGAGGTCGGGGACGAGCTGTTCTGGGGGTACGACGACTTCCCTTACCTCGAGCTCTTCCTCGCGGGGAAAGATCCGCTCGACGCGACGCAGTGGCAGAAGTGGTTCGGTGCAGCTCGTCCGTCGGCGGTTCGCAGGAGGTTTCGGCCACGGGACGAAGGCGACTGATCACGCCCGCCACGAGATCTGCTGCAGCTCGGTATACTCCTCCATCCCGAAGCGCCCGCCTTCCCGTCCGATCCCGCTCTCCTTGAACCCCCCGAACGGCGTGTCGATCAGGTTGATCCCGTTGTTGATCCAGACGGCGCCGGTGCGGATGCGCTTCGCCAGCTCGATCGCCCGCGCCGTGTCGCGGCTGAAGATCATGCCGCCCAGCCCGTAGGTCGAGTCGTTGGCGATGCGAATCGCCTCGTCGGCGTCGCGGAATGGCAGCACCGCGACGACGGGGCCGAAGATCTCCTCCTGCGCGATCCGGATGTGGTTCGGCACGCCGCAGAAGATCGTCGGCTCGAGGAAGTAGCCGCGCGGAAGATCCTTCGGGCGGCCGCCCCCGTGCGCGAGCACCGCGCCCTCCTGCTTCCCCGACTCGATGTACTCCTCGATCTTCCGCCGCCGCTCGTCGCGAATCACCGGGCCGAGGAAGGTCGACGGGTCGGCGGGGTCGCCGACCTTCACCACGCCGCGCACGAAGTCCACCATCTTCTGCACCAGGTGGTCGTGCGCCTCGCGCGGGACGAGGACGCGCGTCGTCATGGCACACCCCTGACCGGCGTGGAAGAAGGCCGGCGACGCGGCCTGTGGCGCGATGACGTCGAGGTCGTCGGTGTCGAGGAAGATCGCCACCGACTTGCCGCCGAGCTCGAGGTGCACGCGCTTCAGGGTCGCGGCGGCGGCGGCCAGGATCTTCTTCCCGGTCGCGACGCTGCCCGTGAAGCTCACCTTGTCGATGCGCGGGTCCGAGACCAGCGTCTCGGCAATGGCGTTCGACTCGCCGGTGACGAAGTTGACGACGCCGGGCGGCAGGTCCGCCTCCGCGACGATCTCGGCGAGCAGGAGGTTGATGAGCGGGCCGTAGGGCGAGGGCTTGAAGACCATCGTGCAGCCGGTGGCGAGCGCCGGGCCGAGCTTCTGGACCGTGACGAAGAGCGGGAAGTTCCAGGTGGGGATGAGGCCGCAGACGCCCGCCGGCTGGCGGTAGACGATCGCCGAGCTGACGACGGTGCCGAGGGGGCCGTCCGTCACGCGCACGGGGAGCGGCTGCTCGAAGTCGAAGGTGAGGGCCAGCTCGGCATAGTTGCGGAGCAGGCGGATCGGCTGCTCGAGCTGGATGTCGTGCGTCAGGTAGGTCGCCCCGGCCTCGGCGATGAGCATCTGGCGGAGCTCCTCCTTGCGTCGCTCCATGCCGTCGGCGATCGCGGTCAGGACCCGCGCCCGGTCGTGACGGCTCGACCGCGGCCACGGCCCCTCGTCGAAGGCGCGGCGCGCCGCGGCGATCGCGCGGCGCATGTCGTCGACCGTCGCGTCCGGCGCCGAGCCGACCGGCTCCTCGGTGGCGGGGTTCGGCACGCGGTAGGTGGCGCCGCTGGCGGCATCCACCCAGCTTCCGTCGATCAGCATCTTGTGGGTGGGGGCGAAGACACGCGCTTGCTCCACGGCGGGTTCCCTCCTCGCCCGCGTCTATAGGACGCCGGCCGGGCGCGTGTCGACCCGGGAGGTCCGCCGCCGGGCCTCGCGCCCGCACGCCTTTAGGTTACGACGATCTTCAAGCCCGCCGGCTCGAATCGACGAAAGTCCGCGGCATTCGCCGTGGCGAGAGACGCTCCCGCGCGGAGCGCGATGGCCGCGATCATACAGTCCACGAAGGAGCGCCGGCGCCGACCACCGACGTTGAACAGGCTCGCCATCGACGCTGCATCGACGGCCGTGAACGGCGTCGGGTCGGGGACGATGCGGGCAGCAAGTTCCAGGTTGCCGGTCTGGACTGGCCCGCACAGGAACTCGGCCCAGCACACGGCACTGATTCCCACCCGCGTTCCCTCCGCCAGCCAAGCCCTCAGCCGGTGGTCCTCCGCCGACCCGGACACCAACGCCCGGATCAGGAAGCTCGTATCGAGATGGATCATCTCCCGGGTCGTCTGGGCCGCGCCGCGCCTCGAGCAGACGTCGCCTGCCGCTCCGTCCGCACGGCCGCGGCCCATGCGCGCGCGCGCGCAGGGCTGAGCCCCAGGGACCGCTGGAGCCGATCGAGCGCCTCGAGCGCGTCGGCTCGGAGCGGCCGGCCCTCGGCCGCCGCGGCTCGAATCGCACGGCGCAGCGCCTCCGACTTCGACACGTCCCAGCGCCGAGCCATCTCCTCGAGCGCGCGGACGGTCTCCACGTCGAGGGTGTACGTCGACTTGATCGTTGGTATGGCCATATAAGTTGTATGGCCATACTAGTCGCAGCGTCAAGTGCCGGCGGGTGGGTTCGATCAGGCTGCTAGACGCCGCGCCCAGCGCGGTGGTAGCCACGGGCCCCATGCGTCCGACCCGCGCGCCCGACGCTCGCCGGCCGCGCCACGAGGCAGCGGGCGAGTGGCCGCAGCCGTCGCTCTGGGCGATGCTCGAGGCGCGCGTCGAGCGGACCCCCGAGCGCGTCTACCTGATCGAGGGCCGCGAGGGGGGCCGGCAGTACACCTTCGGCGACCTGCACGCGCGAGCCGCGCGCATCGCCGCCGCGCTCCACCGTCTCGGCATCGGCCCGGGCGACGTCGTCTCCTGGCAGCTCCCGAACTGGTTCGAGGGCGTGGCCCTGGCGGCCGCGATCGACCGGGTGGGCGCGGTCTCGAATCCCATCATCACGATCTATCGCGAGCAGGAGATGACCTTCGTCTGCCGGCAGGCACGCTCGCGGGTGCTCGTCGTGCCGGGGGTGGTGCGGGGGACGGATCACCGCGAGATCGCCGCCGCGGTGCGGGCGGCCGCGCCCGATCTCGCGCACGTGCTCACCGTCCGTGCCGCGCCCGGCGCGGGCATGCAGGCACTGGAGGCGCTCGAGGAGTCGGCCGCGAGCCCCGGCTCGCCGTCGCCCCCGGGGCCGCACGACGTCTCGATGCTCTTCTACACGTCGGGGACGACCGCCGATCCGAAGGGCGTCCTCCACACGCCGTCGACGCTCGGCGCGGTGAACCACTTCCATGCGAAGCTCTTCCCGCCGTCGCCCGCCGATCGCACACTGCTCCAGTTTCCGCTGACCCACATCGGCGGCATCCTGCTCTTCGTCATGCACCAGCTCCGCTGCGGGTCGAGCGCGGTGTTCATGGAGACCTACGACCCGGAGCTGGCGATCGAGCTGATCGCGCGGCATGCCGTCACGGCGGCCGGCGGCCCGCCCGCGGTGCTCCAGGGGATGCTCGGCGCCCCGAACTTCACGGCCGAGATGGTCCGCTCGGTGCGCCTCACCGGCTCCGGCGCGGCCGACGTCTCGCCGGAGCTCATGCGCATGGCGAAGCAGCGATTCGGCTCGATCGCGTATCGCTCGTACGGCATGACCGAGTGCCCGATCCTGAGCTGCGGCGCGCCCGGCGACCCGGAGGAGAAGCTCCACGGGACCGACGGGCGACCGTCGCCCGGCTGTACGGCGCGCCTGGTCGACGACGCGGGGCGGCCGGTCGCTCCGGGCGTCGAGGGTGAGATCGAAGCGTACGGCCCCCAGCTCTGCGTCGGCTACGTTGACCCGGCGCTCAACGCCGCGTTCACCGCCGACGGCTTCTTCCGCACCGGCGATCTCGGGATCCTCGACGAGGCCGGCTTCCTGCGCATCACCGGCCGCCGCAAGGACGTCATCATCCGCAAGGGCGAGAACCTCTCCGCCAAGGGCATCGAGGACGTCCTCGCCGAGCACCCGAAGATCGCCGACGTCGCCGTCATCGGCGTGCCCGACCCCACCAGCGGCGAGCGCGTCTGCGCGTGCGTGGTCCTGCGGCCGGGCGCGGACGAGCTGTCCCTCGCCGAGGTCGCCGCCTTCATGGAGGCACGCCAGGTGATGCGGCAGAAGATCCCCGAGCAGCTGGAGATCCTCGCGGAGCTGCCTCGGAACGCGACCGGCAAGGTGCGGAAGGACGTGCTGCGGGCCCGCTTCCGATCGTCGAAGTGAGGCGCTACGCCCCCACGCGGACGCCGTAGAGACGCGCGGCGTTCTCGTACGTGATCGCCCGCCGCTCGGCCGCGGGAACGCCCTCGAACATCTCCGCCACGACACGGCGCGATTGCGGCCAGTCGCAGCCGTGGTGCGGGTAGTCGGTCGACCACATCATGCGGTCGACGCCCACGGCGTGGCGGTTCTTCACGCCGTAGCGGTCGATGATGAAGGTGAACGACCAGTTGGAGCGGACGTACTCGCTCGGCTCCCGCTCGAGCCTGATCTTGGCCCAGTACTTGTTCCGGTCGTAGCGGTCGTCCATCTGCTCGGCGTAGTAGGGCACCCAGCCGGCGCCGCTCTCGACGGAGACGAACTGGAGCCTCGAGAAGCGGTCGTGGACACCGGTCAGGATGATCTCGCCCATGATGAGCGGCATGGTGTCGAGGCCCGCGCCGGACAGCATCGAGACCTGCTTCCCGCCCGTCGACTCGCCGCGCGAGAGCTTCTCCTCCATCACCGTCTTCGGCTTGGGCGGCACCTTGCCGCGCGCCGCGAGCGCGCAGTGGATGCTGATGGGGAGGCCGAGCCGCTCGGCCTCGGCGAAGAACGGGTCGTCGGCCTCCGAGAGGTTCAGGTTGCCGCTCGGCCAGGCCGAGATGAGGACGCCGCGGTGTCCCATCGCCTTCGTGCGCTTCATCTCGGCGATCGCCGCGTCGACGCCGACGCTCGGCATCTGCGCGATGCCGATCAGCCGATCCGGCGCCTTTGCGCAGAAGTCCCTGGCGAGCCAGTCGTTGTAGGCGCGGATGCCGGCCAGGTGGAACTCGTCGTCGGTGCCGAGCATGAAGTGCCGCATCGTCCGCTGCGGCGAGTATATGACCTCGGCGACGACCCCGTCCTCCAGCATCTCCTTGACCCGCGCCGCGCCCTCGAAGTTGCCCTGGTTGATCGTGTCGTAATGGGCACCCGACCAGCGCAGCTCCTCGCGCGGCCGGCCGCGCGTGACGGTCACGAGCCCGAGCGGCGCCGGCGCGCCGCCGTCGTTGTAGAGCCAGGCGTCGCCGCCCTCCTCGTCCTTCACGAGCTTCGGGGCGCGCGGCCGGAACTCCGGAGTCAGCCACTTCTCCCAGAGGTCCGGCGGCTCGACGATGTGGGAATCGCTGGAGATCATCGGGTCCATGCGTCGCGGCTCCTCCCGCGGGAGGCATACCAGAGAAGCCGCCTGGACCGGAAGGGCTCCGGTGAGAGGCGCGTTGAACCTCCGGCATGCGGGTGTATGTATTGCCGCATGCGGGGCGAACTGACACTTCCCAACCCGATGGGCCTCGTTTACGCCGACCTCGAAGTGCGACGCGAGAGCGGGCCGTCCTGCAATGTCCGCTTCCTGGTCGACAGCGGCGCCACGCTCTCGGTGCTGCCATGGCAGGTATGGCACACCTTGGGTCTGAAGCCGCTCCGCTCAATGGTGTTCACCCTGGCAGACGGCACGACGATGCGCCGCCGCGTCTCCGGCTGTTGGTTCCGTTTCCGCGGCATCGAAGCGCCGAGCCCCGTCATCCTCGGCCAGCGACGCGATACGGCGCTCCTCGGGACGCTGACGCTTGAAGCCCTCGGCCTCGTGCTCAACCCCTTCGAGCGCACGCTCCGGCCGATGCGGATGATTCTTGCGTTGGCCGGGCTGCGCGAGCGTGTAGAGCCGCGGCCATCTCGGCGTCTCGGGCGCCGTGGCACCTGCCCCGGCCGCATGTTAACCTGCGATGCATGAGGCCGGACATCGCCGAGAGGCTGACGAGGCTTTTCGCAGCGACGCCTCCTCCGGGCCTCGTGTCCGCTTATCTCTTCGGGAGCCATGCCGACGGGCGCGCCCACCGCGAGAGCGACGTCGACCTCGGGGTGCTACTGCGCTGGGAGGTGTATCGGGCACGCTCCCATCGCTTCGACGAGCGGGTTCGGTTGTCGGCGTGGCTCGCGGGGGAGCTTGGCGTCCCCGGCGTTGATGTCGTCGTCCTGAACGACGCCCCGCCGCAGCTCGGTTCCCGAATCGTCGTCGCTGGCAGGCGGGTCTTCTGTGCCGACGCCGATGCCGACCATGCGTTCGTGCGAGACGTCCAGCTGCGCGCGGCCGACCTCGAGCCCTTTCTCCGGCGTACGCGACGGGTGAAGCTGGCCGCGATCGCCCGATGACGTTCCTCGTGGAGCGCCTGGCGGAGCTCCGGCGCCACCTCGACCACCTGCGTGCGATCCGGCCGCGAGTTCCCGGCCCGGCAGCTCTCGACCGGGATCTCTCGCTCCACAACGACGTGCTTTTCTCGCTGCTCACCGTCTGCCAGCTCGTGATCGACATCGCAGGAGAGCTCTCCGCGCGTCGCGGCGAAAGATTCGAGGACTACACCCAGGCGGTGCGCAACCTCGCCCGCGATCCCCGCTTCCCCGAAGCGCTGGTCGCAGAGTTGGAGCGTCTCCCGGGCTTCCGGAACGTGCTGATCCACGATTACGTGGACCTCGACATGACGAGGGTGACCGCGGCGCTCGACCGCCTCGAGCCGCTGGAGCGGTTCGTGGAGATCGTCAGGCAGCTGGAGGCTCAAGAGGGCTGAACGGGGGCCCGCCGTCGACGGCGGCGGACGCGGTCTCGCCGCGGCACAGGCGCCGCCCGCCCTCGTGCCTGAGGAGCCACTGCTTGCGCTTCACTCCCCCGGCATAACCCGTCAGGCTGCCGTCGGCGCCGATCACGCGGTGGCAGGGAATCACGATCGCGATGGGGTTCGACCCGTTCGCCGCTCCCACGGCGCGCGCGGCTCCCGCAGCACCGATTCCTCGCGCGAGGTCACCGTAGGAGGCGGTGCGGCCGGGAGGCACCTTGCGAAGGGCGCTCCACACCTTGCGCTGGAATGCCGTCCCGCCCGGGTCGACTCGGATCGAAGCGAGCGCCCCGAGATCACCGGCGAAGTATCGCTCGAGGCGGCTCACCACCCCCGCGGGGTCCGTGGCCGTGCGGAACTCCACCTGCCCGAAGCGCTTCTCGAGCGCCGCTCGCCGGCGCGACCACTTCTCCGTGAAGTCGAGCGCGCAGAGGCACCCGTCGCGAACGGCCAGCGTGATCCGGCCGATGGGTGACGCGACCTCGGCAGTCTCGATGGTCGTCATCACGCTCCCTCCTCAAGCTCTACACTGAACAATGGGACGGGCTCCCGGCCTGGGATCGGCAGGGGCCGCGTCCGCCGGAAATGCACCGGGAGACCGCCGGCCTCCGCGCGCAGGGTATCGCTGACCACGATGCGGCCGCCCCGCGCTCGCTCGGTGACGCGCGCGGCGACGTTGAGGTCGTGCCCCACGAGGTCACCCTCGCGCCAGCGGACCTCGCCCGCGTGGATGCCGATCCGGAGCTTCACCGTGGGCCGCCGGCGCGCGGCCGCTGCCTGGATCGCGACCGCCGCCCGGAGGGCGTCCGCGGGCGAGACGAAGACCGCCATCAGCCCGTCGCCGAGCCGTTTGACGATCCGGCCGTCGAGCGCCCGGATCGCCGGCAGGACCAGGCTGTCGTGCCGGCGGAGGAGCCGCAGCGCGGCGCCGTTTCCCTGCATGGCGGCATGCGCCGTGAACCCTTCGAGGTCGGTGAACATGAAGGCCAGGCGTGAGCCGCGGCGCGGGACGACCGGGAAGAGGCCGATCAGCCAGTCGATCACGGCGAGCTCGTCGTTCGCTCTCATGCACCTCTACAACGCCCTGGCCGGCCGGAACGTGAAATCTCACATCGGCTGGCATGAGGTGTTAGAAGAGGCAAGCATGGGCGCGGTCTCCCTCGCCGAGCTCGCGGAGCGATACCGGCCGGAGATCCTGGCCTATCTCGTGCGGCTCATGGGCAACGAACCCGATGCGCAGGACGCCTGTCAGGACGCCTTCCTCCGCGCGCAGGGCGCGCTCGACCGGCTGCGGCCCGATTCGAACCTGCGCGCCTGGCTCTACCGGATCGCCACCAACAGCGCACTCGGCGCCGCGCGACGGCGCGCCAGGCGGACGGCGCGCACGGTCGACGTCGACCTCGACGGGCTGCCCGCGGGCGCCGGCTCGTCGCCGGAGGACCGCGAGCAGCTCCGCCGCGTGGCGCGTGCCGTGCAGGCGCTGCCACCGAAACAGCGCGCGGCGCTCATGCTCAGGAGGTTCCACGGGCTCGGCTATGCCGACATCGCCGCGAGCCTCGGCGGCAACGAGGCGGCGGCGCGCGCCAACGTGTACCAGGCCGTGAAGCGGCTCCGGGCAGCGCTCGAGGAGCGAAGAGGATGAAGAAGCACGACGAGCTGATCGCGACCCTGCTGGGCGACGCGCAGGCCTCGCAGGAGCTCGAGCGGTGGCTCGACACGGACGAGGGGCGGCACGAGCTCGCCGCGTACCGCCAGGCCCTGGGCGAGCTCACGCGTCTCTACGGGGAGGACCGGATCGGCAGGCCCCGGCGACCGGTCTACTACTGCAGCCTCCCGACGCCGATCGGCCGCGTGCTGGTCGGGGCGACCGATGCGGGGCTCGTCCGCGTCTCCTTCCGCCAGAGCGAGCCGTCGTTCGTCGCCGAGCTTCGCGAGCGGCTCGGTGCCGACCCGGTCAGGTCCGCGGCGAAGACGGCCGACATCGTGCGCCAGCTGCGCGCCTACTTCGCCGGCGAGCGCCGCGCGTTCGACGTCCGGCTCGACCTGAGCCGCCTGACGCCGTTCCACCGGCGCGTGCTGATGGCAGCCGCCGAGGTGCCGGCCGGGCAGGTCGTCTCCTACGGCGAGATCGCCCGGCGCATCGGCCAGCCGCACGGCAGCCGCGCGGTCGGCCAGGCGCTCGGCCGCAACCCCGTCCCGATCGTCATCCCGTGCCACCGCGTGGTCGCCGCCGGCGGACGGCTCGGTGGCTACACGGGTGGGCTCGGCATCAAGCGAAAGCTCCTGCGGCTCGAGGGCGCGCGCGTGGCAGCGGGGTGACCCGTGATCGACGGCGCACTCTGGTACTTCGCCTACGGCAGCAACATGAACCGCGCGATCTTCCTCGACCGCCGCGGGATGCACCCGCTCGCGACCCGCGGCGCGCGGCTCGACGGGTACCGGCTCTGCTTCAACATCCCGATCGGTCCCGGCGAACGGGGCGTCGCCAACCTCGAGCCCGACGTCGCGGCGCGGACCTGGGGCGTGCTCTACCTGCTCACCGCCGGGGAGTTCGACCACCTGGACCGCACCGAGCTCGTCCACCTCGGGGTCTACCAGCGGCTCGCGGTGGAGGTCGCCGTCGACGGTGAGGAGCGCGTCCCCGCCTTCACCTATCGATCCGCCATGACCCTGCCGGGACGCAAGCCGTCGCCGCGCTATCGGGGACTGCTGATCGAGGGCGCCCGCCAGCACGCGCTCGCACCCGACTACGTCGAGTACCTCGAGAGCTTCGAGCTGGCGCGGGACGAGCGCGTGGCGAATCGCTGAGCGCCGCGAGCCCTCGCGCGTGCCGGCGGGCGCTGGTAAACGGTGGCCGCGGTGGGGATGCGGCGGAAGCTCCTCTGGGTGGCTCTCCTCTACTTCGCCGAGGGGATGCCGTTCGGGCTCGTGCTCGACAACTTCCCGGTCTACTTCCGGGTGCACGGCGTCTCGCTCGCGGCGATCGGCTTCCTGAGCCTGCTGCGCGCGCCGTGGTGGGCCAAGGTCTTCTGGTCGCCGCTCGTCGACCAGGTGGGCGAGCGCCGGCAGTGGATCGCCGCCGCGCTCGCCGCCATGGCGGGCGCGCTGCTGCTCGTGCAGGCCCTGCCCCCGGCGCCCGTCGGCACGGCGCTCATCGCGACGCTCTTCGCGTTCACCATCGCCGCGGCGACGCAGGACGTGGCGATCGACGCCTACACGATCGAGCTCCTGGTCCCCGGCGAGGAGGGCATCGCCAACGGCGTCCGCGTGTCGGCCTATCGGGCGGCGCTCATCGTCGGCGGCGGCGTGCTGGTCGCGCTCGCGGCGCGCGCGGGATGGCGCCCGACGTACTCCGTCGCGGCGCTCGGCTTCCTCGCGCTGGCGGTCACCGTCTTCGCCCTGCCGCCGACGGGCCATCAGCCCCAGCCGCCCGGCGAATGGGCGCGGAGCCTCGGCGCGTGGCTCGCGCGACCGGGGGCGCTGGCCGTCTTCCTCTTCGTCCTCCTCTACAAGCTCGGCGACATGGCGATGGGTCCGATGGTGAAGCCCTTCTGGGTCGACCGGGGGCTCAGCCTCGGCGAGATCGCGCTCATCTCGACGACGGTCGGGGTGGCGGCGTCGGTTGCCGGTGCGCTCGTCGGCGGTGTCGTGACGTCGCGCGCGGGGATCTTCCGGAGTCTCTGGCTCCTCGGACTCCTCCAGGCGGTTTCCAACCTCGGCTATGCGACGGCCGCCTGGACGGGCGCCGGCCGTCCCGGCATCTACGCCGCGTCGCTCGCCGAGAGCTTCACCGGCGGGCTCGGCACGGCCGCGTTTCTCGCCTTCCTGATGAACGTCTGCGACAAGCAGCAGGCCGCCACGCAGTACGCGCTGCTCTCGGCGCTCTTCAACCTGAGCGGCTCGCTCGCGGGCGCGCTCTCCGGTGTGGGGGCCGCGCGGCTCGGCTACGGCGCCTACTTCGCCCTCACCTTCGTGCTGGCGCTGCCCGCCTACGCGCTGCTGCCCTGGGTCCGCGGGTGGATCCGCGAAGCCGCACGCCCGGGTGAAGAGCCCGAGCGCCGGGCGGCTAGCTCTTCGTCTTGAGCGACGCCTCGTTGTCGCGGATGAAGGCGCGGATCTCCTCGGCCATGTCGAGCAGCTTCACCCACTGCTCCTTGTAGAGCGTCACGGGGAAGCGGCCGAGGCCGTAGACCGAGACGCCGCCCTTCTCGCTCACCTTGATCGTGATCCCGCGGCTCGCCGCGCGCTTGAGGCGCTCGTTCTCGGCCTTGAGGCGATCGAGCTCGCTCTGCGTCATGTCGTCGGCCATACGAGCGCTAGTAGCAGACGAGGACGGACATTGCACATTCGCTTCACCGCCTCCGTCCTGCCTTCAGGCGCACCGATCCTCCGTCCAGCCGCAGCTCCTCGCCTCCCGGGGCCGTGCCCGACGCGTCGGCAACGCTGACCGTGTAGCGATCTCCCGCCACCACCGTGTCCGGAAGCCGCCAGCGCAGGCGGCCGAGCCGGACGGTTCGCCGCCGCGTGGCGGGCCATGGCCTGAGCCATCCGAGCAGCAGGCGTCCGCCCTCCACGAGTGCGATATCCGGCGCCGGGTAGCGGGGAGCCGGCTCGAAGCGCGGCCCGTCCGTCGGAGGAGGCGCCGTCCCTTGCGGGGAGACGGCCGCCGCGAACTGCAGCGTCGCGAGCCGTGCGCCCGCCACCAGGTGGAGCCGGACCGGCAAGGTCACGATTCGACCCGACGTGGCAGGCGAACCTCTCCGCGCCACGAGGAGGCCCGCCGGCCGCGCGGCCGGCGGACTGGACGCCGCGGCACTGGGCGCCGACGTGCACAGCCCCGCGCCCCGTGTGCGCTCCGATCGGGGCAGCGGGAGCAGCGAGCGGCGGAAGCACGCCACCACGTCGCTGTTGACGATGGCGCCGTTGCCCCCGCACGCCGGTGGCACGTCCTCGGGGGCGGCGTCCATGGCGCTGAACAGATCGCTGTCCACCGGCGGCCGCTGATCGGGCAGCAACGAGGCCCTGAAGACCGCCGCGACGTCGGCGTTGTTGATCTCCCCGTTGCCGAACTCCCCGGCGTCGAAGGCATCGCCGTCCCCGTTCCGGTCGGTGCCCGGCGGCGCGACGTCGCAGACCACAACCGTCCGCTCCACGCCGAGCGTGCCGTCGGGCCCCGCCGTGATCGGGACGTCGCTCGACCCGTCGCTCGTGGCCGACGGCGCCACGATGCGGAGCCGGTAGCTCTGTCCCAGCTGCGCACCCGCGGGCACCGGGACGGACATCCTGCCGATCGCGCGCGTTCCGGTGAGGTGAGGATTGATGGGCGAGAGCCATCCCACCAGGACGGTGCTGGCGCCCTCGGGCTGGATGAGGCTCGGCGCAGGGAGATCCGGGTCCTGTGCGAAGCCGACCGGCCCCAGGAGCGCAGGGGTGGACGCGACCGGCTCGACCGTCGCGTTGAACTGCAAGGTCGCCACCTCCACCCCGGCGCCCGAGATCAACTCGACCTCGCAGAGGGCCGTCCCGCCCGGCGCCGCCCTGCAATCGGTCACGTGCAGGCTGGACGGTGCGACCGTGGTCGAGGTGGTGGTCGTGGCCCCGGTCGTCGTCGAGGTCGTGGTCGCCGGCTCGGTGCTGGTGGTGCTCGTCGTCGACGTTGTCGTGACGCTGGTCGAGGAGGAGGTCGTCGTGGAGGTCGTGGTGACGGGGGCCGAGGCGGTGAGCAGCAGCGCATGCTCCGGGCCGCTCACGGCGCCGATGGCGGCGACCTGCCGAGCATCGTTGATGGCCCGCGCCTCGTGCACCACCCATCCCGAGCCCGCCGGGATCAGCGTGTTCAGGTCGGTCATCACTCCGTCCGCGAAGATGAAGGCGCGCCGAGCACCGTCCTCGTCCGCGACCCAGCCCACGACGTCGCCGGCGCCGTCGATGCCGTAGGCGAAGCTGGCGGAGCCGTCGAGCGTGCCGAGATCGGTCATGACGCCGCCGCGGTAGCGGAAGGCGTGCGGCGTGTTGGCCGCGTCCTCCGCCACGCCCGCCACGTCGCTCGAGTCGTTGATGCCGCGGGCGCTGCTGCTCTGCCCGCCGAGCGTGCCGAGATCGGTGATCGCGGCGCCGTGGTAGAGAAAGGCGTGCGCCCGCGGCGCGCTGCCCGCATCGTATGCGGCGCCGACCACGTCTCCGGCGCGGTTGATGCCGTAGCCGAAGCTGGCCGTCCCGCCGAATGTCCCGACGTCGCTCATCACACCCCCGCTGAAGAGGAACGCATGCAGCATGTGGGTGCCGATCTCCGCCGATCCCGTGACCTGGCCGGCGGCGTTGATCGCCTGACCGACGCTCGTCTGCCCGCCGAGCGTCCCGAGGTCCGTCATGATGCCGCGGGAGTAGAGGAAGGCGTGTGACGCGAGGTTGCCAGCGGTCGCGGCGGCGCCCACCACCTGGCCGGCATCGTTCACGCCGAACGCCAGGCTGGTGCTGCCGCCCAGCGTCCCGAGGTCGAGCATCACGCCTCCACTGTAGAGGAAGGCGTGCTGAGCGCCGTCGGCGGTCGAGGCGGAGCCGGCGACCTGCCCGGCGCCGTTGATGCCCCAGGCGGCGCTCGTCGGCCCGCCGAGCGTCCCCAGGTCGGTGACGACGTACATCGGCGCGCCGGCCGCCCGCGACGCGAAGAGCAGCGCCGCGACGAGCACGGACCGGGCGAGCTTCAGCTCGACGAGCCTGGGTGGCATGGCTGCGGGCCGGCCTCTTCTACCACTAGCGAAGAAGGCCCCGAGAGTGAAAGTCCCGACTACCCACCGTCCCATGCCGGCCCGGTGCGTCGCCGCGCGTCAAAACGGATCGTGACCGGCTCGGCCTTGTCCCGCCGTGCGACCACATGGTAACCGCCCGGCGTGGCCGAGAGGCTCATCTCCGCCGACTCCCACGTGAATCCGCCGCCCGATCTCTGGGTGCGGGACGCGCCCCGGCACCTCGCGGACCGCGTGCCGCGCGTCGAGTCGACGCCGGAAGGCGACGTCTGGGTGGTGGACCGAAAGACGCAGCCGGTCCAGGGCCTGTCCTTCATGGGAGGGCGCGACTACAAGGACTACCGCCCGCGCGTCGTCTACAAGGAGATGCGTCCGGGCTCCTGGGACCCCCAGGCCCGCCTCGCCGACATGGACCAGGACGGCATCGCCGTCGACGTGCTCTACGGCGGGGGGCCGATGCGATACGACGACCCCGAGCTGCGCCGCTGGTGCATCGCACGGTACAACGACTGGCTCTTCGAGCTCGAGCGCGCGAGCGGCGGGCGCCTGGTCGGCATCCCGGTGATCCCGATCGACTCGCTCGACGAAGCGCTCGCCGAGCTGCGCCGGGTGCTCGCGAAAGGCGCACG
Organism: Deltaproteobacteria bacterium; assembly: GCA_005888095.1. GTDB lineage: Bacteria > Desulfobacterota > Binatia > DP-6 > DP-6 > DP-3. The sequence continues at coordinate 98,282 of VBKF01000091.1, forward strand.
CGGCGTGCAGGTGGAGGCGTTCCCCGACAACCAGGGCAGGCCCCACTACAGCGACCCCGTGTGGGAGCCGCTGTGGAGCGAGATCGCGGCGGCGGAGGTCCCGCTCTCCTTTCACATCCAGGGCCCGCGCGGCATGCACCTCCAGCGGCTCTTCGACCCCACCCCCGGCGTGCGCGAGTCGTTCATCGCGCTCGCGCCGCTCGGCGTGAGCGAGCTCGTCGCCGAGCTCGTCTTCTGCGGCATCTGCGCGCGCCACCCGCGCCTGCGTTTCGTCGTCGTCGAGACGGGCATCGGCTGGATCCCGTACTTCCTCGAGCGCATGGACTCGACCTTCAAGAAGCACCGCTTCTGGACCCGATCGGTCATCCCCGAGCCGCCGAGCTTCTACTGGTACCGCCAGGGGCACGCGACCTTCATCGAGGACCGGGCCGGCGTGAAGCTCCATCGCGAGGCGGGGGTCGAGAACGTCATGTGGTCGAGCGACTACCCGCACAGCGACTCGACCTGGCCGCGCTCGCGCGAGGTGGTGGCCGAGCACTTCGCAGGCGTCCCCGACGAGGCGCGGCGGCAGATCATCTACGGAAACGCCGCGCGCCTCTACCGGATCAGCTGACGCGGCGCCGCCGCGCAGCGGGCGGACGCGGGCGACGATGGCCGGCACTTGCCACGGCCCCAGGTGTCTGACAATTTGTCTGCCATGAGGACCGTCACGCTTCGAGCCTTGCGCCGGGATGCGCGGGTCTTGGATGTCGCGGCGAGCGGAGAGGAGATTCTCGTCACTCGCTTCGGAAAGCCCTACGTCCGCATCGTCCCGGCAAAGCAGCCACGGTCGTTTCTGGGAGCGGGCAAACACCTTGGCCTCAGGAAACCGGTGTCCCCCGAGGCCATCCCATCCTCCGAGTGGAAGGGTTTGCGGTGAGATACCTGCTCGACACGGCTCCATGGATCAACGGTGTGACCGTCCCGCACGTGCTCCCCGCACGCATCCGGCGCCTGGTGGCATCCATGGAGACCAAAGGTCTCTGCAGCATCAGCCTGCTCGAGACAGCCATTCTCTACCGGCTGCGTCGCCTCGATATCGCGGGCGCACTGGCCGAGTTCCTCGCGGCTGGCCTCTCCGACGACTTGCAGGTTCTGGAGCTGACGCCGGCGATCGCCGTGAAGACCAACGAACTCGGAGAAGACTTCCCCGGAGATGCGTTCGACAGGACCATCGTCGCTACTGCCGCAGTGCTGAATCTGAAGCTCATCACGGCTGATCCGGCCATCCGAGACGCGAAGAAGTGCGAGGTCGAGTATTACCCGTTCAAACCCGCGCGTTCCGGCACTTGATCCTCCGCGCGGCGGCGCTCGAAGCGATCTTGGACGAACGGCGGTAGACGTAGCGCGCGCAAGCCCGTGACGGTCCCGGCGTACGGCGAGCGTCACAGCGCGGCGCGCACCGGCGCTCCCGCGCGCAGGGCCTGCGGGGCCGTCGTATCGCGGCGGAGGAGGAGATAGAGGAGCGGACCCACGCTGCCGAAGCCCAGGGTGAGCAGCACGTAGGGGATCGGCGACACGCCCCGCTCGCGCGCGTCCCGCCACATCCAGGAGACGATCAGGCTGAGCGCGATCACCAGGTCGGCGAACGCGGTGACCGTCACCGAGTTCGCCATCTCGAGCTGGACGACGCCGGCTACCCCGTGCTGGTAGACGGCGTAGGCGGTGAGGTCGCCGAAGGCGAGCAGCACGATCCCGATCCCGATCTTGCGTGCGGTCATGGTGGCCTCCTTTCGCCGGGCCGGGGGTTCAAGGACCGTGCCGGGATCGGCACGCTGAACCCGCGTAGCGGCCGGCCGCAGGCGTGTGGCGCCGGCGCCGCGCGGCGCGGCGGGAACGCCACACGCAAGCCTCCCGTTGCGCGCCAGAGGGCGGCCGAGCGACAATCCCCCACGCTTGGGCCAGGACTTGCAGCATCCCACCCACATGCGCACGTTCCGCGCGGCACGCTGGTGGGGCGCCGTGGGTGGGATCGCCCTCGCCGTCGTCGACACCCTGACGATGGTCAGGCTCGGCGTGACCTTCCAGATGAACGGGCGCGACGTCACCGCGCTGGTCGCCGTCTCCTTCGGGTCGTCGCTCGCGCTCCTCGGCTTCCTCCTCGGCTACGCGCTCGAGGCCCGGCGGCGCGACCGTCGGGCGGCGGCCCTCGTCCAGGCGCAGCTCGAGGCGCTGAACGCCGCCCGGGCGCGCCTCGTGCAGAGCGAGAAGCTCGCCGCGCTCGGCCAGCTCGCGACCGCGATCGCGCACGAGGTCCGCAACCCCCTCGCCGTCATCCGCTCGGCGGCGCAGGGGCTCGGCGAGACCGTGTCGTCGGACGACGCGGAGGCCGCGCGGGCCTGCGCGTTCATCACCGCCGAGATCGACCGCCTGGGGAGCGTCGTCTCCTCGCTCCTCGAGTTTGCCCGTCCCCTCCACCTCGAGCCGCGTGCCGTCTCGGTCCGCGACCTCTTCGACCGCGCGGCCCTCCTCGCCGAAGGGGAGCTGGCCGCCAGGGGCGCCCGGCTCGGGCGTGACGAGTTGCCGGACCTGCCCGCCGTCAGGGCGGATCCCGACCTCCTGTCCCAGGTGCTGCTCGGGCTCCTCGCGAACGCCGCCGAGGCGGTGCCTCCCGGCGGCGACGTGACGCTCGCCGCCCGGGCACGGGACGGCGCCGTCGAGCTCGTGGTCGAGGACTCCGGCCCGGGCATCCCGCCCGAGCTGCGCGACCGCGTCTTCGAGCCGTTCTTCACCACGCGCGCGCGCGGCATCGGCCTCGGCCTCGCCGTGGCGCGCCAGGTCGTCGAGGCGCACGGCGGGCGGATCGAGGCCGGCGAGCGGCCGGGCGGCGGGGCGCGGCTCACGGTCCGGCTGCCGTCCGCCGGCCAGCCGGCGATCGCCGCATGAAGCCGCGCGTCCTGATCGTGGACGACGAGGAGCGCATGGCCGGCGTGATCGCGTCGACGCTGGCGCGCGTCGGCTACGAGTGCGAGCAGTGCCCGAGCGGCGACGCGGCGCTCGCCGCGCTCGAGGAGCGCCCGGCCGACGTCGTCGTCACCGACTGGAAGATGCCCGGGATGGACGGCCTCGCGCTGCTCCGCCGCCTGCGGGCGCGCTGGCCGGCCATGCCGGTCGTCCTGCTCACGGCCTACGGCAGCGTGCCCTCCGCGGTCGCGGCCATGCGCGAGGGCGCCTTCGACTACGTGACCAAGCCGTTCGACAACGACGAGCTCCGGGCGCTGGTGGCGCGCGCGCTCGACATGACGCGCCTCGAGCGCGAGAACCGCTACCTCAGGCAGGAGGTGGCGAGCCGCTATGCGCCCGAGGCGGTCGTCGCCGAGAGCGAGGCGAGCCGGAAGCTGCTCGAGCTCGTCCGGCGGGTGGCGCCGAGTCGGGCCTCGGTCCTCATCCAGGGCGAGAGCGGCACCGGGAAGGAGCTGGTCGCCCGGCTCCTCCACTACTGGAGCGACCGCGTCGGTCACCCCTTCGTGGCGGTCAACTGCAAGGCCTTCGCCGAGGGCGTGCTCGAGAGCGAGCTCTTCGGACACGAGAAGGGCGCGTTCACCGGCGCCATCGCGGCCCGGCCCGGCTGCTTCGAGCGGGCGGCGGGCGGGACGCTCTTCCTCGACGAGATCGGCGAGATCGGCGCGGATTTCCAGGCGAAGCTCCTGCGGGTGCTGCAGGACGGGGAGCTGCTGCCCGTGGGCGGCACGCGGTCGCGACGGGTGGACGTCCGCGTCGTCACCGCCACGAATCGTTCCCTGCGGGACGAGATCGCGGCCGGCCGCTTCCGCGACGACCTCTTCTACCGGCTGAACGTCATCCCGATGCAGCTCGCCCCGCTGCGCGAGCGCCGGGAGGACATCCTGCCGCTCGCCCGTCACTTCCTCGCGCGGCACGCCGCCGAGTCCGGACGCCGGCTGGCGCTCACGCCCGAGGCCGAAGAGGCCCTCGCCGGCCACGGCTGGCCGGGGAACGTGCGCGAGCTCGAGAATGCGATCGAGCGCGCGGTCGTGCTGGCGCACGGGGAACGGATACTGCCCGAGGACCTCCTCCTGGAGCAGGGCGGGCCGGGCGGCGAGGCACCGCCGGAAGGCACGCTGCAGGACTCCCTCGACCGCGCCGCCGCCGCCCGCATCCGCTCGGCGCTCGAGGCCGCGAGGGGCAATCGCGCCGAGGCGGCCCGCACGCTGGGTATCGACCGGACGACGCTCTATCGCCTGATGAAGCGCCTCGGCCTCCCGGCGTCATAGCTTCCGGAGCAGGAACTGCCTGTCCCGAATGAGCACCGTCTCGCACAGCCCGCCGCGCCGGAACTCGTCGACGGCTCTCGTGACGCCTCCCTCCCACCAGCCCTCGGCGCCGTAGTCGTCGCCGGCGATGAAGCCGCCCGTCTTCACCTTCCGGTGATAGGTCTCGAGGTCGGTCTTCACGAACTCGTAGAGGTGGTTGCCGTCGATGTAGACCCAGTCGAAATACCCGTCGGTGAAGCCCTGGGCCGCCTGGACGGACGGGGCGCGATGGACGAGGACGACGCCCGCGGCGATCTCCTTCCCGAACCGCGCGAGCACGGCGGCGTGGACGCCGTCCATCTTCACCTGGCTCGTGCCGACCTGCCCGCCGTACCACGCACTCTCGTATCGCGGCCCTGATTCGTACCTCCACGGATCGATCAGGTGGAGCCGCCTCGGCCGCACGCGCTCGAGGATCTGCGCCGAGAAATCGCCCTCGTACACGCCGATCTCGGCACCGATCGACCGTCGCGGCAGCCGCCGCAGGAGCGCAAGGCGGAGATCGATGTCAGGTCCTCCAGCGCTGGCGGAGCCACGGGACGATCAGCTCGTCGGCGACGCGATCGCGCGGGTCGGGGAGCCGGGCGCCCTCGCCCCCGGCGGGGTTGAGGTAATGGTCGGCGCCGCGCAGCTCCGCGTAGGTCTTGTCGCGGGCGCCCGCCGCCTCGAAGGCCCGGCGACACTCGCTCGGATAGATGTCGGTGTCCGCCATGGCGCAGATCACCTGCGTCGGCACGGTCACGGCGGGCAGCGTGCGCTCGAGCGCGGCGTTCGACCGGAGCCCCGACCAGGTGGACAGCCAGCCACGTGCGCTCATCACGCGTGCCAGCCCCTCGCCGTAGTTGCCGACGACCGGGTCGCGGCCGAAGGAGAAGATCGATCCGGGGCGGCGCTCGGACGGGTCGAGCGACAGGTCCAGGTGCCGCGGGTCGGCGAGCGTCCGGTAGATGAGCAGGTAGCGGCGCTGGAGCGCGCGCCGGGCGACGAAACCCCGGTCGGCCGGCGCGAGTCCCGCGTCCCCGAGGCGGGCCCGGAACCACGCCGACTCCTCGCACCAGGCGAGCGCCTGGCGGTCGAGCCGCGCGCAGCGGGCGCGCTGCGCGGCGCGGTACTCGGCGAGGAAGTCGGCCGAGTAGCGTGACGGGCCCTCCTCCATCGGCCGGTAGCCGTTCGCCGGATCGTACATGTCGAGGCGGGGGTCCGCGGCCGTCGGGTCGCCCTCGTCGATCACCGAAGGATCGAGATGATCGAGCAGGTACTGCCCCTCGCCCAGGTGCGCGGCGAGCAGGATGAGGCCGTCAGCGGCCGGCAGGTCGACGTCGCCGAGCGGCACCCGGTCGCCCGAGGGCGCGCGCGCGAGGCGCTCCGCCCGCGGCTTCGCCGCCTGCTCGAGGTAGAAGGCGAACAGCGACCCGCCGCCCGAGTTGCCGAGCAGGACGACGGTCGAGAAGCCGCGCCCGCGCAGGAACGCGATCGTGCCGGCGACGTCGAGAAGGAGCCGCTCGTGGAGGGCGTCGGCATCGTTGTTGAGATAGCGCGTGGTCGTCCCCAGGAACGCGTAGCCCGCCGCGGCGAGCTTGGGCGCCAGGTAATGGCGCGTGAAGTCGCCGCGCGGGTGCATCGCCAGGATCACAGTGTCCGCCTCGACCCCGGGCGGCAGATAGAGGATGCCCGCGAGCGGCACGCCGTCGGCCGCATGATGGTAGACGATCTCGCGGCGGATGGCCGGGTCGATCGCGCTCCACTGAAACGGCAGCCGGGCGGGCGTCTGCGCCATGCGAGCCGGGCTGCGTCCCCTAGACGCCGCCCCGCGGCCTCGCCGCGAAGGCGCCGCCATTCACGTGGTCGGGCCGGTTGAGCGTCGGCTCGTCGCCCTCGCCCACGCCGAGCAGACGGTCGACCAGCTCGACGCCCTGCATGCAGCTGTGGTCCTGGTTGGAGACCTCGTACTTCCAGGCCCCGAAGCGGCCCCGCGAGTAGACCCGGCAGGCTTCCAGTCCGGGCAGGATCGCCGCGAGCGTCTCGTCGCGGCCGAGAAAAGGCGTGGGGTAGCCGTGCGCCTCACGTCGATGCCAGAAGCTCACCACCTCGGCACCACCCAGCAGGCCGTCGCGCCGCATCGCCGCGAGCGTCTCGTCGCGCAGCGTCTCTGCCCGCACGGGCTTCTCCGGCGTCTCCGAGACCTCGGCCATGAGCGACCAGTGCTCGCCGCCCGGCGGCGCGTTGTGCGGCGAGTAGTTGGAGAAGACGGTCACCCGGTAGTAGGGGCTGTGCGGCTCCGGGAAGTACATCCAGCACTTGCGCGCCAGGGTCTCCGGCTTGGGACCGCGGAGGCCGACGCCGAGCACGTGCACCGCGCTGTGGACGAGCGCGCGAGCGGCGAGTCGCACCGGCTCCGGGAGGCCCGCCGACCGCGCGCACAGGGTGTCGAGCGGGATCGACGAGATGAGCGCGTCGAACGGCATCCGCCGGCCGTCGCGCAGCTCGACGACGCGCTCCGGCAGGCGCACGGCCACCACCTCGGCGCCGAACAGGACCTTCTCCGCCGGCAGGAGCGCGGCCACTCCCTGCCAGATCGCTCCCGTGCCGCCGTGGCGCGGAAAGCGGAACATGTTGTTCGGTCCCCACGACACGTCGTCGCGCCCGGTCCGCACGTTGCGCCGCAAGCGCTCGAGGTCCGGCACCGCCACCCGCTCGCCCATCCACGACACGCCGAGGCGCTCGAGCGGGTAGCCCCACACCTTGCGGTTGTAGGGGAAGAAGAAGATCTCGGCGAACGCCTCGCCGAACGTCGCGACGATCCACTCGCGGAAGTTCGGGGGCCGGCCCGGCCGACACGCCGCCGCGCGCTCGAGGCCCGCGAGCGCGCGGTCGCGGTCGGCGGCATCGAGGCGGTGGATGTTGTTCTGGAACGGGTACGGCACGAACCGTCCCTTGATCCAGATCCAGGACTCGCGCTCGTGAGCGAGCCAGGCGTCGCCCACGGCCCGGTCGCAGAGTGCGTCGTAGTAGGCGTAGTGGCTGAACTGGACGTGGCCGCCGCAGTCCCAGGTGAAGCCGGCGGCGTCGACGTAGCTGCGCGCGAGCCCGCCCGGCCGATCGTCCTGCTCGAGGACCTGGTAGGCGCCGTAGCCGAGCTCCTGGAGCCGGAAGGCGGCCCCGAGCCCCGTCGGCCCGGCGCCGAGGATGACGAGGCGGCCCGGGTCGTTCATCGCGCGGGTCGCGACAGGGCCACGCGGACGGTCTGCAGGAAGGAGAGCGCGGCCGCGCGCAGGAGCTTGAGCCGGGCGATGCTGCTCGCTCCCGTCCGGCGGCTGCGGTACGGCACCGGGACCTCCACGATGCGGAGCCCCGCACGGCAGGCGAGGCCGGTGAGGATCACGTTCGGGGCGAAGGCGTCGGGCGAAACCGCCGCCAGCAACCGCTCGAGCGCCGCGCGGCGGTAGAGGCGGTAGGGCGCGTTGGCGTCGCGCACGCCGGCACCGAAGCAGAGCCGGACCGTCCAGCGGGCCACGGCCGTGACGAGGCGGCGGGCCGGCGGCGCCGCGCGGCCGGCGCGGTAGCCGAGGACGAGATCCGCCTCGTGCCGCCGCTCCCAGACCAGCGGGAACGACTCCGGCCCCATCTCGCCGTCGCTGTCCGTCTGGAACACCCACTCGCCGCGGGCCTCACGGTACCCGCGCAGGATCGTCGGGCCGTGGCCGCGGTTCGGCTGGCGGACGGCCGTGAGGGTGGGGCGCTCGCGCGCCAGCCCGGCGAGCAGGTCGCCCGTGCCGTCGCGCGAGCCGTCGTCGTAGACGCGGATCTCGTAGGGCACGCCGAGGGCCGCGAGCTGACGGTCCCAGCCCGTCACCACCTCCCGGATGGCGCCGGCCTCGTTGTAGGCGGGCATCACCACCGTGAGCGTCGGGGTGGGTCTGTCGGCCATCGCACGCGGGGACTTCTACGTCGTCACGGAACGTCTCCGCAAACGCGGCCCCGCTTGCGTTGCCGCCGGCCGGCACGTAGTCCCAGGCGTCGACGTGGCGACCGCCCTGTCGTCGATCCTGGTCGTGGTGATGGCCGTGGTCCTCCGGCTCCGCTACTTCAGCGGCCTCGGGCTCGGCGACGACGCGCTGCTCCGCTACGACATCTGGAACGTCGTCCGCAGCGGCCACGTCAACTTCACCCCGAACGGCTACCGCTTCACCTGGTGGATTCCCACCGCGCTCAGCTGCCGGCTGCTCGGTCTGACCGAGGCCGGGCTCATCACGCCGATCGTCGCCTTCGACGTGCTCGGGATGGTCCTCGTGTGCCTCTTTGCGAGACGCCTGTGGGGGGGCAGCGGGGCCGTGATCGCGGCCCTCCTCCTCGCCGTGCTCCCGCTGGACGTCGCCTGGTCCACGATGCTCACTTCCGACATCCTGTTCTCGTTCTTCTCCGCGCTCTGCGTGTTCTTCGTCCTCCGCGCGCTCGGCGAGGACGACGACGCGGGCCGCGGCCGCGCGTGGACGCTCGCCGCCGTCGCGCTCTGGCTCGCGTACCACACCAAGGTGACCGGCGTGCTACTCGTCCCGGCGCTCGCCGTGATCGGCTGGGCCAACCGGCGGACGCTCGACGCCACCGTCTTCCGCTTTCTCGGGACGGCGGCGCTGCTGTTCGGAGCAAGCGGCCTGGTCTTCTACGTGCTGCACGGCGACGTGCTCGCTCCGTTCAACATCGAGCTCCGCCTCCAGGGGCTCGTCGGGCCCGAGGCCCCCTTGCATCGGGCGAGTATGGAGGCGTTCAAAATATATCCGCGCTGGCTCTTCCTTCCCGACTCGCTCGGGACGTTGGTCTACTCCGTCTACCCGCACCTGCTGATCGTCCTCGCCGTGGCGGGCGCCGCCCTCGGCATCCGCCCGTGCTGGCCGGTCCTCTGGTGGCTCTTCTTCCTCTTCCTCGGCATGGAGCTGAACTTCCAGCGCGCGGGCGGCGTCTGGGTGACCGGGTTTCGCAACGTCCGCCACGGCCACGTCTTCGCGTATCCGCTGGTGCTGCTCCTCACCGGCTATCTCGTGGCGTTCCGCCAGCGCTACCCGAAGGCCACCGGCGGCCTGCTGCTGCTCGTCCTCGGCTTCAGCCTCTGGCAAAGCGTCGCCACGGCGACGATCACCCACGTCGCGTTCGGCGACGAGCGCAGCACCACGCGCTTCCTCGCCACCCTGCCGCCCAAGCCGACCTATTCCGACTTCCAGCTCGGCCAGTGGTTCACCTTCTCGGGACTGTCGGAGACGGGCTGGCAATTCCGGGTGGTCGAGGCGGACGACCGCGTCAAGCGCCGGCGGGAGCTCGCCGCGGTGGCCGCCGGGTACCTCGTCACCGGCGGCGGGCGCGAGCCCTACTACGGGTGCACGCACTGCATCCCGAGCGCGGCCGACGTTGCGGCCGATCGGTGGGTGCTCCTCAAGGAGTTCCCGAGCTCGATGCCGCCGACGTCCTGGCGGGCCGAGCCGCTGCGCATCTGGGAGGCAAGACCGCCGTCACTCACGCCATGAGGAAGTGCGGCCCGGTGAAATCTGCCACATTGACAACACAGACAACGTACGTTAGCAGAGCTGGATGGCGACGGGCGTGACCACCCTGTATCTCCGCGGGATGTCCACCGAGCTGGTCCGCGAAGCCAAGGCGAAGGCCGCGCGCCGCGGGGGCACCCTGGCCTCCGTCGTGAGCGAGGCGCTGGCGCGCTCGCTCGAAGAGGACGACGCGCGCACCGGCGAAGCCGACCGCGAGCTGCGTGCCAGCGAACGCTGGTATGCGAGGCAGCGGCCGAGCTTGCTCAAGCGGTACCGCGGTCAGTATGTCGCCATTCGCAACGAGGCGGTGATCGACCACGATGCGGACTTTGCCGCCCTCGCCGCCCGCGTGTTCGCCCGCCTCGGGGCGCGTCCCATCTTCATGCCCCGTGTCGTCGAGCGCGAGGAGCCCGTGCGGATGCGGTCGCCGCGCATCGCCCGCGCATGACGCGGCGGTTCGCCTACGATCCCGCTCGCGAGCCGGCCGCGCCGGTGCTCCCGCTCGGCGTCGCGCCGCCGCTGTCCAACGCCACGGTGTTGCTGCGCGGGCTCGTCGACAGCGGCGCCGACTGCACCGTCGTGCCGGTGGCCATCGTGCGGCAGCTCGAGCTGCCCGTCGTCGGTCGGGTCGAGGTTGCGGGCGTCATGGGCGCCGCCCGCCGTATGCCGGTATACGCCGCCGCCGCCGAGCTGCCTGGTCTGCGTACCATCGTCCGTATTCTGGCGATGGGAACGGAGGCCATCATCGGGCGCGACCTGCTCAATCGGATGGTCGCTCGGCTCGATGGTCCGGCGGCAGCCGTATCGGTGGAGCGCCCTCCTCGCAGACGGCGGTAGGAGGTCATGCTGCTAGACCAGTCCCCCCGCATCGGTTAAGACGCGGCCCGTGTCCGCCGCACGAACCTTGCGCGACCTCCTCCGCACGGCCGCCCGCGAGGCGCCCGGGGCCGAGGCCTTCCGCTATCGGGACGAGCGGCTCACGTATCGCGACTGGGACCTGCTCGCCGACCGCCTGGCCGCCGCCCTCCGGGCCCACGGCGTCGAGCGGGGCAGCGTCGTCGCGCTGCTGCTGCCCTCGACACCGCTGTACCTCGTCGGCTACCTGGCCGCCGCCGGCCTCGGCGCGGTGACCACCGGCCTCAACGTCCGCTACCGGCGGAGCGAGATCCGGCACGTGCTCCGGCAGGCCGGCGCGCGGCTCCTGCTCGCCGTCGACCGCTGGCACGAGGTCGACTTCCGCCCGATCATCGAGTCGGTGCGCGACGAGCTGCCGGAGCTCGCCCGCGTGCTCTGGCTCGACGCCGACGAGCTGAGACAGAGCACGGCCGGGGTGGTGGCGGCGCTGGCGGGCGAGGCGGCCCCGCCGCCCACCGTCGCGGTCGACCCGGCCGACCCCGTCGCCATCGTCTTCACGAGCGGCACCACGGGCGCGCCGAAAGGCGCCTGGTACACGCATGCGAGCCTCCTCGCCGTCGCCGACATCGAGGCGCGCCGGCATCCGGGGGGCGTGCCGCACCAGCAGAGGCACCTCGCCCCGGGCCTCTCCTTCGCCCACGTCGGGACGATGACGCGGATCGCGGTGCAGATCGCCAACCTGGGCGTCTCCTTGATCCACGACACCTTCGACCCCGCCGCGGTGCTCGCGGCGATCGAGCGCGAGCGCCTCACGCACCTGGGCGGCATCCCCACCCAGCTGGTCGCCCTCCTCGACCATCCCGACCGCCCGCGCCGCGACCTCTCGTCACTCCGCTCGGTCCTGGTCGGCGGCGCGCCCGCGCCGCCGCCCCTCGTCCGGCGGCTCCGCGACGAGCTCGGCGCCGAGGTGAGCGTGCGCTACTCCTCCACCGAGGTCGGCATCGCGACGGCCTCGGTTCCCGGCGATCCCCCGGACCTGGTCGCCACCACGGTGGGGTGCGCGACGCCGGGCGTGGAGCTGCGCATCGTCGACGACGCGAACCGGCCGCGGCCCGCCGGCACGACGGGCGAGGTCGTCGTCCGCTCGCCGGCGACCATGCGGGGCTACTGGCGCGACCCCGAGGCCACCGCCGCCACCATCGACGCCGAGGGCTGGGTGCACACGGGGGACCTCGGCCACCTCGACGCCGCCGGCCATCTCCACCTCACCGGACGGCGGAGCGAGATGTACATCCGGGGCGGCTTCAACGTGCATCCGGCCGAGGTGGAGGAGCGTCTCGCGCAACATCCGAAGGTGGCGCGCGCCGCCGTGGTCGGCGTGCCGCACCGGCTCCTCGGGGAGGTGGGGTGGGCCTTCGTCGTGCCGCGCGATCCGGCCGAGCCGCCGACGCTCGCCGAGCTGCGCGCCTTCGTCGGCGCCGAGCTCGCGAGCTTCAAGCGTCCCGACGGCCTCACGCTCCTCGACGACGTGCCCCTCACGCCGATGTTCAAGGTCGACAGGCGCGCGCTGCGCACGCTCATGGAGGAGGCGCCATCGCCGACGGCCTGACCCTCTCCCTGGTGATCCCCTTCTACAACCAGCGGGCGCGCGCTCGGCAGACCGCCAGCGAGGCGGCTCGCTTTCTGCGCGAGCGGTTCGCGGAGCAGGCGGAGCTGATCGTCGTCGACGACGGGAGCAGCCCGGGCCAGGCGGTCGAGGCCGGGGACGTCCCACCGGGGGTCACGCTCATCCGTCAGCCCCAGAACCTCGGCAAGGGCGGCGCGGTCAGGAGCGGCGTGGCGCGCGCGCGCGGCGAGTTCATCGTCTTCACCGACTCCGACCTGCCCTTCTCCCTCGACCCGCTGCCGACGACCCTCGCCTGGCTCCGGGACGGCGCGGACATCGTCGTCGGCGACCGCCTCCACCCCGATTCGGTGTGCGCCACGCAGGTGACGCCGCTCCGCCAGCTCTCGAGCGTCGTCTACACGTGGATGGTGAAGCACCTGCTCGGCCTCGACTTCCCCGACACGCAGTGCGGCTACAAGGGCTACCGGGCGGCGGTGGCGAAGGACCTCTTCGGGCGCCTCGACGTCACGAGCTTCGCCTTCGAGGCCGAGGTCCTGCTGCGCGCGCAGACGGCGGGCTGTCAGATCCGCCGCCAGCCGCTCCGGCTCGTCCACAACGAGGAGACGTCGGTCCGACTCTCCCGGCACGCGCCGCGGATGTTCCTCGACACGCTGCGCATCGCCTGGCGCGCGCGCCGCGGACGCTATGGCTGAGGGTCGCTGGATGGCCCGCCTGCGGGCCGGAGCGACGGTGTTCGCCGTAGGCTTCACGTGGGCCTTTCTGCTCTCCTATTTCAAGCCCTCGCTGCTCCTGCTCGACACCACGATCGCCGGCGGCGACACGCCCTCGTTCCTCCGCCCGATCCACCACCTGCGCGACACCCTCCTGCCGGCGGGCAACCCGCAGGGCTGGGACCTCGGCAACTTCTGCGGCTACGCGCCCTACCAGTTCTACTTCCTGCCGCCGTCGCTCACCATCGTGGCGCTCTCGTACGTCATCCCGTTGAACGTCGCCTTCAAGCTGGTCACCGTGGTCGGGAGTTTCCTCCTGCCGCTCACCACCACCCTCGCGCTGCGCGCGCTCGGCTACGCCTTCCCCGTACCGGCGCTCGGGGCGGTGGCGAGCCTCCTCTTCCTCTTCAACGAGGGAAACTCGATGTGGGGCGGCAACATCCCGAGCACGCTCGCCGGCGAGTTCGCCCACAGCCTCGGCTTCGCCTTCGCCGTCCTCTTCCTCGGCCTCCTCTATCGCGGCATCGAGGAGAACCGCCGCTGGCGCTCATGTTCGATCGTCCTGGCGGTCGCCGGCCTCTGCCACCCGGTGGCCTTCCTGAACGCCGCCACGCCGGGCCTCTTCTTCCTGTTCGACCGCCGGCACTTCGCGCGCAACGTCCGCTACCTGGCGCTCGTCTACGCGGGCGCCGTGCTGCTCATGGGGTTCTGGCTCGTGCCGCTCGTCGCCAAGCTCGGCTACGCGACGTCGATCAACTGGAAGTGGCACTTCGCCTCGTGGAAGGACCTGATGCCGCGCATCTTCTACCCGGTGGCCGCACTCGCGGGCCTCGACATCCTCTGGATGGCGGTCTACCGGCGGCCCACCGACCGACCCGGGCGCTACCTCCTCTTCGGCGCCGTGGCAGCCACGCTGAGCTTCTTCAACGGGACCGCGGTCGGCCTGCCCGAGATCCGCTTCGTCCCCTGCGTCTACTTCCTGGGCCTGCTCCTCGCCGTCGACCTCGTCGCGCGGCTCCTCGCGCTCACGCCGGCGGCGCCCCTCGGCGCCCTCGCGTTCGCCGCGGCCATCGTCGCCTGGGTGATGACCTCGATCAGCTTCGTCCCCACCTGGATCAACTGGAACTACGAGGGTCTGGAGCGGAAGCCGTCGTACGGGCTGCTCACCGGGATCCTCGGCGCCGTGCACGGCACGATCACCGACCCGCGCGTCGCCTACGAGAACTCGCCGCTGCACGACCGCTTCGGCAGCATGCGCGTGTTCGAGGACCTGCCGCTGCTCGCCGGCCGGCCCACGCTGGAGGGCGTGCTCCTGCAGACCGCGGTCACGTCGCCGCCGATCTACTGGCTCCAGTCGCAGATCTCGAAGCAGGGAAGCGGCGTGATTCCCGGCTACAGCTACCCGTCGATGGACCTGGCCCGCGCCACGCCGCGGCTCGCCCTCTTCAACGCGAGCGACATGATCACGGTCACTCCGGAGGTGACCGGCCAGCTCGAGCAGGATCCGCGCTGGCAGCGCACCTTCCACCAGGCCCCGTACTCGGTCTTCCACCTGAAGAACGCGGACGGCCACTACGTGCGGGTGCCGCGCTTCCGGCCCGTGCTCCTCGAGACGGCGCGCTGGAAGCGGGATTTCGTCCGCTGGTTCGCCACCGACTCGATGCTCGACGTGCCGATCGTCGCCGCGGCGAGCGTGCCCGCCGACGAGCGCGATCGCTTCCCGCTCGCGAGCCGCTCCGCGGTCGACCTGCCGCGCGAGCGGCTGCCCGAGGGCTGCCGCATCGAGGAGCACCTCGACCACATGGCGATCGACTTCACCACCACCTGCCCCGGGCTGCCGCACGTGGTCGCCGTCTCCTACTACCCGAACTGGCACGTCGAGGGCGCGCGCCGCACGTATCTCGTGAGCCCGGCCTTCATGCTCGTCTTCCCCGACGGGCCGCACGTGCGCCTCGTCTTCCGGCGCGTCGCGTCCGACTGGCTCGGCATCGCGGCCACCCTCGCCGGTCTCGGGCTCTGCCTGACGGCGCTCCGGCGGCCGGCGGCAGCGGTCGAGCCCTCGCCGGCGGTGGCCGAGGCGCTCGGCGCCGCGCGGCCGTGGGCCCTCGGCCTCGGCATCGTGTTCGTGGTGCTCGCGACCACCTGGAACGTCACCCGGGACTACGGCGCCGGCTTCTTCTACCAGCGCGGCTGGAAGGCCTTCGCCGCGCAGGACTACCCGAACGCGCTCTGGAACTTCTCGCGCGCGATCGAGCTCGGGGGCGAATCCTCGACCGCCGCCGATGCCACCTTCTTCCACGCCGCGAGCCTGCTCCGCTCGGGCGACCCCGCGGGGGCGCTCGCCGGCTACCGCGCCGTCGTCGAGCGCTTCCCCGACAGCGTCTGGGTGGCCGAGAGCCACTACCACGTGGGCCTCTGCCTGAAGCAGCTCGGGCGGCGGCGAGAGGCCAAGGCCCGCTTCCGCTACGTCATGGTGACGTACCCCGGAAACCGCTGGGCCGGCTTCGCCGCCGAGCAGTTCCGCGAGCTGCGCGCGCAGCGTCGGAGCGCGCGTGGCTAGGGTCCTCGTCACCGGCGCGAGCGGCTTCATCGGCACGGCGCTCGCGCCGCGGCTCGCCGCCGCGGGACACGTGCCGCGGCTCCTCTTCCGCCGCCCGCCGAACCCCGTGCCCGCGACGCCGGGCGAGATCGTCCAGGGCGACCTCGCCGAGCCGGCCACGCTCGGCGCCGCCGTGGCCGGCGCCGAGGCCGTCGTCCACCTCGGCGCCGCCACCTCGGGCGGGCGCCTCGATCCGGCCGTCGCCTACCGAGTCAACGTCGGTGGCGCCACCGCCCTCATCGAGGCGGCCAGAGCTGCCGGATGCACGCGCATCGTCGTGATGAGCACCCAGCACGTCCACCTGCCGCGCCCCGGCCACTACGGGCTGACCAAGCGGATGGCCGACCGCCTCTTCCTCGCCTCCGGGCTCGAGGCGACGATCCTGCGCCCGAGCCTCGTCTACGGGCCCGGCGCGCGCGGCGTCTTCGTCAAGCTCGCCGGCCTCGTCAGGCGCCTGCCCGTGATCCCGGTGATCGGCCCCGGCACCTGGCATCTGCGCCCCGTCTTCCTCGACGACCTGATCGACCTCGTCGTCGCGACGCTCGCGCGCCCGGAGCTCGCGGGGCGGACCTACGACGTCGGCGGCCCCGACCTGGTGACCTACAACGAGTTCCTCGCCGCCATCTGTGGCGCGCTCGGGCGGCGCTGCCGGCGCGTGCGGCTGCCGATCCGCGTGAGCTTCGTGCTGGCGAGCGTGCTCGAGCGCGTGCTCCGCAATCCGCCGCTCACGGTCGACAACGTCCACGGCGCGACGCTCGAGGCCCCGTGCGACCTCCGCGCGCTCCTGCGCGACTACCGGCCGCACCTGACGCCGCTCGCCGAGGGGCTCCGCCGCACGTTCGCGGAGGCCGCGTGAGCGGGAGGCCGCCCCTCCGCGCCGCGGTCGTCGGCGCCGGTCGCATGGGCATGGTGCACGGGCACCTGCTGCAGGTCCACCCCGAGACCGAGCTGGTCGGCCTCGTCGACCGCGACCTGAGCCTGGCGGACCACCTGGCGAGCCAGGGGCTCCGCGCGCCGCTCTACCCGAGCATCGAGGCGCTGTACGGCGCCACGAACCCCGAGGCCGTCTTCATCTGCACCCCCACCCACACCCATCTCGCCGTCGTGAGGGAGTGCCTCGCGCGGCCCGTGCATCTCTTCGTCGAGAAGCCGCTCGCGACGTCCCGCGCCGACGCGGAAGCGATCCTGCGGCTCGCGAGCGACGCGCGGGTCATGCACGCCGCCGGCTACGTCTACGCGCACCTGCCCGTCGTCCAGGCGGCGCACCAGCTCGTGGCCAAGGGCGTGCTGGGCGAGGTGCTGCGCTTCACGGCTCACGCCTACGTGAGCGAGGTGTTCGGCCCGAAGCAGGGCTGGTTCTTCCAGAAGGAGCAGGCCGGCGGCGGCGTGGTGGCCAACATGGCCTCGCACCTCCTCTTCATCCTCGGCTGGCTCTTCGGCCCGATCCGCGGCGTCACGGCGAGCACCCGCTCGCACTTCAGCCGCGTCGACGACTCCGCGCAGGTCCTGTTCACCTTCGCGACCGGCGTGCGCGGTCTGCTCGACACCTCGTGGAGCGTCCCCGGGACGCAGATGCTCGACTACGGCCTCACCATCGACGGCCGCAACGGCACCCTCGTGCTCGGCCGCGAGCGCATCCTGCTCCACCTGCTCGTGCCCGCGGCCGGCCACGACGCCGGGTGGAGCGAGATCCACGCGAGCGACCTGCCCGCGGACACGGCGTTCGACGTGAGCCCGCACATCGGCGGCGAGGCCTTCTACCGCCAGCTCCAGACCTTCGTCGACGCGTGCCGGAGCGGCGTGCTGCCCTTCTGCTCGCTCGCCGAGGCCTGCAACACGCAGCGCATGATCGAGGCGATCTATGCCTCGGCGGCCGCCGGCACCCCGGTCGAGGCGTGACGGCGGGCGGCGCGCAGCTCGTGCTGGAGCTCCGGCCCGCGGCGAGCCGGCACTACGCCTCGTGGACCGAGCGCCTCGGCACCGTCGCTCGGTTCTCTCGTCCCGACGAGGTCCACGCGCTCTGCGAGGAGGCCTACGCGCTCGGCGCGCGCGCCGTGCTGGCGGTCGTCGATGCGCCGATCCGCGAGGCGCTCCTCGAGTTCCAGCGCTGGCGCGACGTGCCGGTCTGGGCCGTCGTGCCCAACATGTTCGCCTTCATCCGCGACCTGACCGACCTCGGCATGGTGGGCGCCGCGCGGGCGCGCTTCACGCGTCTCGGGCCCGCGGCCATGGTCCGCACCGGCCTCGGCGCGGTCAGCCGCCTCGGCGCCATCCGGCGGCGCGACTTCGCGACCGGCACGACGCTGGTCGCGGAGATGGAGCTCGCCGCGCTCCGCGGTCTCCGCGTCACCCGGCTCTTCCTCCATCCCCAGGTGACCGAGGTGGCGCTCGCAGGCGGGGTGTCGGCCGCGTTCACGGCGCTCGCCGACCGCGCCGAGTGCCTCGGCATCGAGGCCGGGATCGTCACGCACAACCCGCTCCGGGCCGCCGCCGTCCTCGGCCGCGAGCTCGGCCGCTTCGCTGCCGTCGTCGCGCCCTGCAACCCGAAGGGTTACAAGATGTTCCCCGACCGCGAGGCCTGCGAGCAGCTCTACCGCCGCGAGCCGGGCCGCTTCATCGCGGCCGAGGTGAGCGCGGGCGACGCCGTCGCCCCGGGACCGGCGCTGGCGCACGTCCGCGCGCTCGGTCTCGCGGGCGCCGTCCTCGACCCGCGGTTCGTCGAGCGCGCGTTCCGTGCCGGCACGTAGCACCGCGCGCGGCGGGATGCCGGACGCGCCGGCAACGCCGGCGGTTGACTCGCCGCGACGCTCAGCGCCGGTCGCTCGCGGCCCGGACCCGGGTGCGGCCGGTCACCCGCCAGAGGATCATGGTCACCCAGATCAGGGCGAGCACCACGGCGCCGATCCAGAGGAGCGTCCGCTGCCGTTCGAGGAAGGACTGCGCCGCGACGATCTCGACCACGCCCTGCGCGATGACCGCCTGGTGCGCGCTGTCCTCGTCGTATTCGACCGTCACGTAGACGGGATAGCGGCTGCCGGCGAGCGCCGTCCGGTTGACGAGCTTCGCGGACACCGTCTTCTCCTCCCACTCCGCGAGGGGGACCGGCGGGACGGCTTCCGGCACCTCGAGGCCCTCCGGGACGAGGACCGACACGGTGGCGGTGCGCGCGACCCCGGCGAGGTTCTTCAGGCGTACGCGCACCGCGCCCGTCGTCGCCAGGGAACCGGCCTTGACCTCGGGAACGGACATCTTTGGCAGTGGCGGCCGGCCGACCAGGACGGCATTCACCTGCAGGGCCTGGAACGGGTACTGGTTGGCGTCGGTGTAGTCGACCGTCAGCCGAAACGGCCAGCGGCCGGGCTTGGCGTCGCCCACCGGAAGGCTGAGCGCCTCGTCGAACGACTCGTTCGGGCCGAGGGACGGCCTCGTCTGGCCGCGCGTTTCCCCGTCGCGGAAGTGGAGCGTCGGCGTGACGGACTGTGCCGCCTCGTCGCCCTGGTTGCCGACCTTGACCCGGAGCGTGAACGTGCCGCCGCTCACCTCCACCGTCGGGGAGAGCGTGATGCTGATGTTCGTCGCCGCGGCCGGCCCGGCGGCGAGGAGAATCAACACGGCGCACGGGGCGAATCGAGGACGCATCCGCGCTACTTCGCACAAACGTCCACGGCAGGAAAGCGGCTCAGGGCTCCCGACGCGGAGCGCCGGGCTCGTCCCGCGGCGTGAGCTTGGCCGCGAGGCCGCGGAGACTCCTCAGGTAGAGCCCGATCAGCCCGCTCACGACGATGGCGACGACGCCGCGCACGGCGGCGGCCGCCTCGCCGCTCTGGCGGTATCCGTCGAGCTCCCACGCCGCATAGGCGAGCCCGCAGAGGAGCGCGGCGGCGATCAGGATGCGGTGTGCGGCCGCCACCGGCCCGGGACCGCGACGGGACGTCACACGACGTGAATAGCAGAGGAGCTCGCGCGGCGTCACGCTGCAGCGGCGACAGGTTGGTCCGCTGCCATGTATTGACGCTCGCTCGTCCCGCCACTACGCTCCCCGCGATGGCGAGGCCCGCCCCGAGAGAGCGCGACGAGGAGACGATTCCAGTCCCCGCCACGGTGAAGTTCCCCGTCGAGCTCATGCCACCGCCCGGGTTCGACCCCCCGCGGCTCGAGACCTGGCCGCGCGTCGAGGGGCGCCTCGAGTGGGTGGAGGGGAGGCTGCTCTACATGCCGCCGTGCGGGGACCGGCAGCAGGACACCGTGGCCGACGTGGTGATCACCCTCGGAAACTGGGTGCGCTCGCATCCGGAATTCGTCGTCGGGACCAACGAGGCGGGGATGTTCCTCGGCGAGGATGGCCGCGGCGCCGACGCGGCGATCTGGCGCCGTGCGGACGTGGGACCCTACCAGGGCGGCTTCCGGCGCGTACCGCCGCTGCTGGCCGTCGAGGTGGCGGGCCGCTACGAGCGCGAACGCCAGCTGCGGGAGAAGGCGCGCTGGTACCTCGAGGCCAGCGTGCCGGTCGTCTGGATCGTCCTGCCGAAGAAGCGCGAGGTCCTGATCGTCACGGCCGCGGGCGATACCCGCCATCGGCGGGGCGAGCGGCTGCCGGGCGATCCCCGTCTTCCAGGGCTCGCCCCGATGGTCGATGAGCTCTTCGTCCAGGTGTCGCGAGCCGCCGGGTAGCGGTTGCGCGGCGATGCCTTGACCGTCGCGTGCGGCGCACAGTAGGGTCGCCGCCGGAAGCGCGGGCATGGAGTTCGGCATCTTCTACGAGCATCAGCTCCCCCGGCCCTGGACCGAGGACGCCGAGGAACGGCTCCTCCGCGACGCGCTCGACCAGGTCGAGCTCGCGGACCGCCTCGGCGTCGGCTACGCGTGGGAGGTCGAGCACCACTTCCTCGAGGAGTACTCGCACTCGCCGGCGCCCGAGGTCTTCCTCGCCGCGGCGAGCCAGCGGACGAAGCGCATCCGCCTGGGCCACGGCATCGTGCTCATGCCGCCGGGGTACAACCACCCCGCGCGCGTGGCGGAGCGGATCGCCATGCTGGACCTCGTCTCGGGCGGACGGGTCGAGTTCGGCACCGGGGAGTCCGCCTCGCGCATGGAGCTCGAGGGCTTCGGCGTCTCGCCCGCGGAGAAGCGGGCGATGTGGGAGGAGGCCGTCGCGCAGGTGGCCCTCATGCTCTCCCGCACGCCGTACCCCGGCCACCAGGGCAAGTACTTCTCGATGCCGCCCCGCAACGTCGTGCCGAAGCCCGTCCAGAAGCCCCATCCGCCGATGTGGCTCGCGTGCTCGTCGCGCCCGATGATCCACCTGGCGGCCCGGCTCGGGCTCGGCGCGCTCACCTTCGCCTTCATCGACGTCGCCGAGGCGCGGCACTGGGTCGCCGACTACTACGAGACCTTCAAGCGCGAGTGCACGCCGATCGCACAGGCGGTCAACCCGACCATCGCCATGGTGACGGGTTTCATGTGCCACGACGACGCCAACGAGGCCGTGCGGCGCGGACTCGAGGGGTTCCAGTTCTTCGGCTACGCGCTCGGCCACTACTATCTCTTCGGCAGCCACGTGCCGGGGCGGACGAGCGTCTGGGACGCCTTCCGCGGCAATCAGATCCCGATGCCGGGCGGGAGCGGCGGCATCGGCACGCCCGACCACGTGCGTGACAACCTGCGGGCGTTCGAGGAAGCCGGCGTCGACCAGACGGTCTTCATCCAGCAGGGCGGGCACAACCGCCACGAGCACATCTGCGAGTCGCTCGAGCTGTTCGCGGCGCGGGTCATGCCGGAATTCCAGGAGCGGCACGAGGCGCGCCGGCGGCGGAAGGCGGAGGAGCTGGCGCCGTACGTCGAGCGCGCGCTCGCCCGCCGCACGCCGCCACCGGAGCCGCGGGAGCTCCCGACGGTGCAAGCCTACGGTCGAAACATTCTCACGGGCGAGGCGACCTATGACCGCTGACGGCCGTATCCAGAAGCGTTTTCCGGTCTTCGACTGCGACGCGCACATCAACGACCCCGACGAGATCTGGAGCGAGTACGTCGAGCCGGCATACCGCGACGTGGTGCGTCGGGCCTACTGGAAGGACGCGCACCAGACGATCCTCAACGGGCGCACCGTGGTGATCGGCGGCGCGGGCTCCGACTTCCCGGGCTACAACCCGATCTGCATCGCGGGCCCGCAGATGACGAAGCAGATCGCGCGCCGGCTCCAGCAGGCGCCGCTCACGCCCGAGCAGAAGCGATATCTCGAGCAGCAGGGCGCCTACGACCCGCGGGCGCGGCTGCGCGAGATGGACCTCATGGGGATCGACCAGGTGATGATCATCCCCACGATGATGGTGGCCAACTTCCCGTTCGTCGAGAGCGTCGAGGGCGCCTCCGCCTTCGCGCGCGCCTACAACAGCTGGGCACGCGACTACTGCGCCGCGGCGCCCGAGCGTCTCTTCCCGGCGGGATGGCTTCCCCTCCAGAGCGTGCACGACACCTGCCGCGAGCTCGAGCGGATCGCCGGGCTCGGCTTCCGCGCGGCGCTCATCCGCCCGATCGACGCGCGCGGCCGCTACCCGAACTTCATCTTCCCGAGCTTCACCGGCGGCACGCCGACCGCCACCATGGACCGCGTCTTCCGCGCCTTCGAGGAGACGGGGCTCGTGCTCGGCATGCACACCTTCCCCGCGACGAATCCCGAGCTCGGCACCGCCGTGCGGCTGCCGACGCCTCCGGCGAACATGATGTCGCCCGGCGAGCTCATCGGCCGTGCCGGCGAGATGCACACCGGCGGCCGCATGGTCGACATCCAGACCCTGAGCTTCGTCTTCGAGGCCGTCACCTGGCTCGGGCAGGTGCTGCTCTCGGGGATGCTCGACCTCTACCCGAAGCTGCGCATGGCGATCTTCGAGTCGAACGCCACCTGGCTGCCGTCGCTCCTCGAGCACTGGGACCGGCTCTTCAAGCTCTACCGGAACGAGCGGGCTCTCAAGACCGAGCGGCTGCCGTCCGAGGCGTTCCGCGCGCAGTGCTTCATCGCCTTCGAGTCGGACGAGAAGGCGGTGTTCCGGCAGTGGGACTTCTTCGCCGACTGGGGAGTGTGGTCTTCCGACGCCTATCACCACGACGGCTCCGACTCGTGGAGCGCGATCCGCGAGATGCAGGCAGCCGCCGTCCCGGAGGACGTGCAGGGGAAGCTGCTCGGCGGCAACGCCCGGCGCATGTACGGCGTCGAGAGCCGGCTCTTCGTCACCGACGAGCCCCCCCCGCTCGAGCGGCCGGACTGGTTCCCGGGCGGCGAGGAGCTCGCCGAGTGGGCGCGGGTGGAGGCCGACCCGCGGGCGCACGGCATCACGAGCTTCGAGCTCTCGAAGCTCGACCCCCGGCTGCTCATGCAGGCGCTGCGCCCGTACTAGCGGAGGGATCTGGCCATGACGGTCGTCGACGTCGACAGCCACGTCTACGAGCCCACCGTGATCTGGGAAGACTACCTCGGCCGTGAAGAGCGCCCCCTCGCCCGGGCCGCCTTCTGGCACGAGATCGACGCCGGCGGCCTCGAGACGACGATCCTGAACGGCCGGCCCGTCCGCGCGCTCGAGCGGAGCCGTATCCCGCGCCGCGCCTGCTGGCGGCCCGGCATGACGCCTGATTCGATCGGCGCGCTCGATCCCGAGGCGCGGCATGCGGTCAACCCGGGCGCCGTCGATCCGACGGCGCGGCTCCGCGACATGGACGCGATGGGCATCGACCAGGCGCTCCTCTTCCCGACGCTCTTCGCCGAGCACTTCCCGCTCATCGAGAACCCCGACGCGGCACGCGTGCTGGCCCGCGCCTACAACGACTGGCTGCTCGACTTCGCCGCCGCCGGCCACCGGCGGCTCCACCCCGTCGCGATCCTGCCGCTGCAGTCGGTGAGCTTCGCCGTGACGGAGCTCGAGCGCGTGGTGGAGCTGGGGTGCAAGGCGGCCTTCATTCGCCCGTCGTTCTTCCAGGGCCGCTTCCCGAGCCACCCGTCGTACGCGCCGCTCTGGAAGCGGCTCGAGGAGCTCGGCGTCGCCGCCTGCCTCCATCCCTCGCCGGGCAGCACCAACCCCGAGTGGAGCGCAAGCGGACCCTTCGTCGAGCGCGTGGCGGGCAACCTCCGCATCGGCCACAACGTCGCCGAGGCGGTCGCGCCCTTCATGGACAACGCGATGCTGCTGACGGCGATCGCCTTCTACGGTCACATGGAGATCTACCCGGCGCTCAAGCTGACGCTCGTTCACTCGGGCGCCGCCTGGGTGCCGCTCGCGCTCGAGAAGGCGGAGACCTACCTCTGGCTCTTCTCCGGCATCCGCGACGTCAGCCTCGAGCCCGAGCGCGTCTTCTTCGCGCGCCCGTCGCTCGTCGCCTTCGACTCGTGGGAGCACGCGGTCGGGCGCATGCCCGACGTGTTCGAGCGCGTCGCGGCATGGGGATCGCGCTACCCGAACCACGACACGGGCACGGTGGAGGAGGCACGCGAGATGCTCGCGCGGCACGGGGTGGCCGCCGAGACGGTCGCGAGCTTCCTCGGCGGCAACGCGGTCCGCCACTTCAGGCTTGGCTGAGGCGCCCGCTGAATCAGGCGCCGAAGACTTCGGCCGGAACGACCGACAGGCCCGGGAACGTAACCGCCTCGATCCGGCTGGCGCCGGTGTGCGTCCCGGCGACGCGCCAGGTGCCCTCCGCCAGCGCCCGCTGCTCGATCCCCCGCTTCTCGATGTCGACGAGCCAGAGCTCGCCGACGCCCAGTGCCGCGTAGGTGTCAGCTTTCGCCGTCCGGTCGTACATCGCCGACCCCGGCGACAGGATCTCCACCACCAGGTCCGCGGTCGTGAGCCTCCCGGCATCCATCGTGCTCAGACGCTCGGTGGCGACGAGGAACAGGTCGGGCTCCAGGTACGTGTTCGCCGGGGTCCAGATGGGCGTCCGGGGGACGAAGAGCACGCACCGCTCGGGATGGGCTGCCGCGTAGGTGGCAAAGGCAACCGTCAGACGCGACGCTACCAGGTGGTGGGGACCGGTCGGTGGCGGCACCATGTAGAGCACCCCCGCGATCAGCTCGTAGTGCCCCCCGCCGGGCGGCGGCTCGAGTGTGAAGAACTCGTCGAGCGTGTAGCGCCGCACGAGAGGGGATGCCGAGGCCACGAGGGCGTGCATCAGACACGATGGTACGCTCGCTTCGGCCCTCCCTGCAATACATTCGACCGAAATAGGCGCGGCCAACCACCGGTGCCACAGTCGATCAGGCGACCGTGGCTCAGCTCCGTCCCGACGGCAGCAGCTCGTCGACCGCGACACCCACGCCCGGCAGCGTCCTCAGCTCCAGCCGCGAGCCGCGGCCCGCGATGAAGTTCTCGGCGTAGCTGCGCGTGGATCGGTCCGGCCCACGGAAGACTTCCGCGCGATCGTCCCGGAAGTTCACCAGCCAGTACTCGGGGACGCCGGCTGCAGCGTAGATCACCGCCTTCGTGATCCGGTCCTGGACGATCGTCGAGTCGGCGATCTCGATGACGAGGAGCGCCGTCGTGGGATGCGTGTCGACGTAGTCGGACCTGAGCCCGGGCACGACGGCGACGTCCGGCACCGGGACCGAATATCTGCCGGCGACGAGGGGCCGCTGCACGCGCACGACTGCGCGCGGGCCAACGGCGCGCGAAAGCGCCTCCGACGCCTGCTGGAGGCCCGCCGCGTGCCGCGGACTCTCCGGCGCCATCGCCACGATCAACCCCTCGAAGAGCTCGACGCGGTCTTCCGCCGTGAGCACGCCCTCCGCCGGGAGGGCGAAGTAGCGGCTGGTCGTGTAGCGGGGCTCCGCGCGCAGCCGGGTCGTTGCGGGCTGTGCCATCGGGGCGATGGGTACCGCCGCCCACGGAGCGAGGCAATGCATGATTCTAATCACCACGCCCAGAACGGGCCGTCGCGGTACTCCCAGAGCAGGAACGCCGCGAGCTGCCAGTTGAACGGCCGCACGCCGGCGACCGGCAGCTGGCCGCCGACGCCGAGCGCGACATGGCCGCGGCGGCTGAGCGGCAGGTAGAGCGTCGGCCCGAGGAGCGTCGCGCCGTGCACCGCGGCGTCGAGCGCCTGGGTCTGCTCGAGCTCGAGCGCGGGGACGACGTTCTTCTTGTAGGGCCCGAGCGGATACTGGAGCGCGAAGAGGTAGCGCATCTGCCGCGGCGCGCGCGCCGAATCTGCCGGCAGCTCGCCTCTGATCTGCGCCTGGGCGACGAGCCGCCCGACCGCGTGAGCCGAGAAGAGCTGGGGCGTTACCAGCGTCGTGCCCGCGCCGACGCCGTGGCGGCGGCTGCCGGTGGGCAGCTCGACCGCGAGACCTCCCGAGACCACCGTGCGCCACGACGGCGCCGCGAGCAGCACGTGCTTGTACTCGAGCGCGACGTCGCCCACGCCGGCCGTGCGGCCGTCGCGGTCAACGACCGAGCTCGGGACGGCCACCTCCACCTGCCCGCGGCGCCCGATCCGCTTCTCGACCGACAGCTCGGTGGTGGACGCGCGCGTGTGGCGCGCCGACTCGTACGCCGTTGTCGCCACTGCCTCGTCCTCCGGGAAGGCCTTCTCGACGAACACCGGGCGGCGATAGTTGAGGTCGCCGATCGGGTAGCCCGGCTCGGGGCAGAAGCCGCGGACGTAGGTGAGCACGGCCCGCATCTCCTCGTCCGACAGCACGTCAGCGAAGGCGGGCATCTGGGACGACATGCCGAGGAAGCGGCCGCCCTCGCGCACGAGCCCGACCCAGTTGGCCGTGGTCTCCGCCGTCGCGAACACGCAGTCGGTGAAGTCGGGGAGCGGCACCGCGATGGCCGTGCCCGCGGGCGCGCCGCGGCCGTCGGCGCCGTGGCAGGAGGCGCAGGCCTGGTCGTAGAGGTCGCGGGCGGTGACCGCACCCGCCGGCGCCGCGAGGAGGAGGACGAGGAGGGCCGCCGCGACGCTACGCGGCCCGGGCGCGGGCGAGCCCGCGCAGCACGTAGGGAAGCAGGCCACCGTGGCGGTAGTACTCGACGTCGTCGGGGGTGTCGACGCGGGCGATGGCGCCGAACTGCCTCACCTGACCGCCGTCCGCCATGACGCGCACGGTGACGCGCTTGCCGGGCGTGAGCCCGTCGGCGATGCCCTCGACGTCGTACACCTCGCGCCCCGTGAGCCCGAGCGAGCCAGCGCTGTCGCCCGGCAGGAACTCGAGCGGCAGCACGCCCATCCCGACCAGGTTGCTCCGGTGGATGCGCTCGAAGCTCTCGGCGAGCACGGCCCGGACGCCGAGCAGGAGGGTCCCCTTGGCTGCCCAGTCGCGCGACGACCCGGCGCCGTACTCCTTGCCGGCTATGACGAGCAGCGGGACAGCGTCGGTTCGGTACCGCATGGCGGCGTCGTAGATCGACAGGCGTTCCCCGCCGGGCAGGTGGAGCGTCCAGCCGCCCTCGACCCCGGGGACGAGGAGGTTCCGGAGCCGGATGTTGGCGAACGTGCCGCGCACCATCACCTCGTGATTGCCGCGCCGGGCGCCGTAGGAGTTGAAGTCCTTCGGCTCGACGCCGAGCGAGATCAGGTAGCGGCCCGCGGGGGCGTCCGCCGGGATCGAGCCCGCCGGCGAGATGTGATCGGTCGTGATGCTGTCGCCGAGGAGCGCCAGCACGCGCGCGCCCCGCACGTCGGTCGGCGGCGTGGCCGCCGGCCCCATCCCCTCGAAGAAGGGGGGGCGCTTGATGTACGTCGAGGCCGGGTCCCAGGCATAGAGGTCGCCCGCCGGCACCGGCATCGACCGCCAGTGCTCGTCCCCCTCGGAGACGCGGGCGTACTCCTCGCGGAAGAGCTCCGGCTTGACCGCCGCCATCGCGGCCGAGACCTCCGCCGGCGTCGGCCAGACGTCGCGCAGGAACACGGGCCGCCCGTCGCGACCCGTGCCGAGCGGGTCGCGCTCCGGATCGAAATCCACGGTGCCGGCCACCGCATAGGCGACGACCAGCGGGGGGGATGCGAGATAGTTGGCGCGCACCAGCGGATTGATGCGGCCCTCGAAGTTGCGGTTCCCCGACAGGACGGCCGCCGCGACCAGGTTCCCCTGCCTGACCGCGGCCGCCACCGGCTCGGGGAGCGGCCCGCTGTTGCCGATGCAATTGTGGACCGCGACCGTGCCGGCGATGAACGAATGCACACCCTCGACCGACAGGTCGAAGACCTGCCGCCTGCCCGCGCGTCGGCGTTCCAGCAACTTGAGCGTCATAATCGGGAAGGCCGTCGCGTCCTTCTCCACGCAGTAGTGCTTCTCGGATGGTGTCTCGGCTCGCGAGCAGAGAGGCGCGAACCAGTCGCGGGCGCCGATCTCCCGGAGCGTCTCTACCGGCGGCGGAAAGCCGCAGCTTTCGCGGTGCAGCGGTCGAAACTTGCGGTCGCCCGGCGCTGGCAGGCGGTCGAAGCGGTCGTGCCCCGTCAGGAGGGAGTAGTGCGGGTACACGACGGCCTCGGATTCGCGAAGTCTTGCGCCGACCAGTTCACGGGCCTGCCTGAACGACATGCCGGGCCGGTCGCGATGCAGCTCGCCGAGCCGGTTCGCCATCCACTGCCGCTGCCGGTGGATGCCGTCCACGGTCCGCCAGTAGACGGCCGCCGCGCTCGAGCGCAGCGATTTGTCCACGCAGTAACGGAAGCCGACGCGCTCCACGAACGAGAGCCCGTCCGAGAGCTGCAACCGAATTTCGAGCCACCCGCCGTCCGCGGCTGGATAACTCGACGTGGCGCGGCGCACCGGGAATTCGTACACGCGAGCGCCCTCCGTCTCGACCCCGCAGCGGCCGAGGAGCTGGACGAGCTGGTCCATCACCCGCTTCATCTCCGCGGCGTGCTCCGGGCGCGCGGTCTGGGAATACGCCGGCCGTTCCAGGATGGAATTCTCCTCGCGAGCGCTCTGCCGTTTCAGCACCGGCGCCGTGCCGTCGGCCCCGAAGACGCCGCCCAGGAATTCGCGCACGACCGCGACGGGGCAGTTCGCATCCAGCACGAAGTCGGGCAGCCGGGGCGGCTGGTCGATCCGCCGCCCGACTCGCACGCCGGGCAGCGCGACGATCGCACGCGTGAGCTCGCTCGGCAGCACGATGCTCCATTTCCGCTCGTCGTACCGCATGCCGCTCGGACGCTTGCCGGTGACTACCTCAATGTCGTTCAGCACCGCCTCGCGATCGACCGCCTGCCCGACGTTCATCCGCCCCTGACCGGCGACGCTGATCGAGCCGTCGCCGAGCAGGTGACCGAGCAGCCGGGCGAATGCCAGCATGCGGAGCCGCTCGTGCGGCCCGCTCATCGTGAAGATCATCCCGCCGGCGCGGAGCGCGTAGCCCCTCTCATCGGCGCCAGCTTCGTCGACGGGCGATTCCAGGCCGACGACGACGCGATCCTCGTCGGGCACGAGCTCGTCGGCGCGTACCCATCGACCGTCCGAGCGGAGGATCGCGTGGTCGGGGGTGCAAACGAGCTCGCGGCCGTCCTGCAACACGAGGGCGACGCAGTCCTGTTCGCCCTTCGCGTACGCTCCCGACTGGATAGCGGGCGTGAGCCGGCCGTCCGCGGTCGGCCCGAACACCACTGCACCGCCGGCTTCCGGGAGCTCCTCGATGCGGCGAGACGTGCCGTTGGCGAGCAACACCGGCGTTCCGGCCGCTAGGCACGTCGTGCAGCCGTAGCCGACGAGGTGGAAGCCGAGCCGCTCGAGGTCGGGGAGGAGCCCCGCGGCGTCGAGGTAGCGGGTCACGACCTTCGAGCCCGGCGCGAGGCTCGTCTTGACCCATGGCCGCACGCGGAGCCCGCCGGCCGCCGCCTTGCGGGCGAGGAGTCCCGCGGCGAGCATGACCGACGGGTTCGACGTGTTCGTGCAGCTGGTGATCGCCGCGATCACGACCGAGCCGTCGCGCAGCTCGCCGCGCTCGCCGCCCATCTCGACGGGCACGCTGCGGCCCTCGGCCGGCGCGTCCTTGACGAACTCCTTGAGCGCCTCGCGCCACGCGGCCTTGGCGCCGCGGAGCGGCACTCGGTCCTGCGGACGCCTGGGGCCGGCCAGGCTCGGCTCGACGGAGCCGAGGTCGAGCTCCAGGTGGTCGCTGAACTCGGGCTCGGGCATGTCGGCCGCCCTGAAGAGTCCCTGCGCTCGGGTGTACGCGGCCACCAGGGCGACGCGCGCCGGATCGCGAGCGGTGAGCCTGAGATACGCGAGCGTCTCCTCATCCACCGGGAAGAACCCGATCGTGGCGCCGTACTCGGGCGCCATGTTGGCGATGGTCGTGCGATCGGCGGCCGCGAGGCTCGCGAGCCCCGGCCCGTAGAACTCGACGAACTTGCCGACCACGCCCTTCTTGCGGAGCATCTGCGTCACGGTGAGCACGACATCGGTCGCCGTCGCGCCGGGGGCGAGCCGGCCGTGGAGGCGGAAGCCGAGGACCTGCGGGATGAGCATCACCGTCGGCTGGCCGAGCATCGCCGCCTCGGCCTCGATCCCGCCCACCCCCCAGCCGACCACGCCGAGGCCGTTCACCATGGTGGTGTGGGAGTCGGTGCCGAGGACGGTGTCGGGGTAGGCGAGCTGTACGCCGTCCTCGCCCGCGTGGAACACGACCGGGGCGAGGTACTCGAGGTTCACCTGGTGCACGATGCCGGTGTCGGGCGGGACCACGCGGAAGTTGCGAAAGGCCTGCTGGCCCCAGCGCAGGAACGCATAGCGCTCGCGGTTGCGGACGAACTCGAGGTCGACGTTCGTGCGGAAGGCGGCCGGGGAGCCGTAGGCGTCGACCTGCACCGAGTGGTCGATCACCAGGTCCGCGGGCTGGAGCGGGTTGATGCGGGCCGGATCGCCGCCCAGGCGCCGCATCGCCTCGCGCATGGCCGCCAGGTCGACGACGGCGGGCACGCCGGTGAAGTCCTGGAGCAGCACGCGCGCGGGCATGAAGGGGATCTCGCGCTCGGGCCGGGCCTTGGGGTCCCAGGCGAGGAGCGCCTCGATGTGGGCGCGCGTGACGGTGCGGCCGTCCTCGCGCCGGAGCAGGTTCTCGAGCAGCACCTTCAAGGAGAGCGGCAGCCACGCGGCGCGCTCACCGAGCGCGTCGAGGCGGTAGATGACGAACTCACTTCCGTCGACCGCGAGCGTGCCGCGAGTTTTGAAGCTGTCCGCCGTCTTCGTCATGCGCGCAAGATATACGCCGGGCGGCGGTCCTTTCCATCCCGGCGCGAGGGGTGTGCGCGGCGTTTACGGCTTCGTGGAGAGCGCCTGAAGCACGCGTGCCCGCTCAGCGTCGGGCACGTGGTCGCTGTGGCAGGCGTGCTTGCCGTCGACCACGGGCAGGGCGCGCGCCCGCTGCCGGAGCAGCTCGCGGCCTTCCTCCCCGACACCCGGGCTCCGCACCGCCTTCCGCTCCGGCTGGAAAGCGGCAGCCTTGCCGCTCGCAAACTCCTGGATCTCCTTCGAGATGCGCATGCTGCACCAGTCGTGGCCGCACATCGCGCAGAAGTCGGTGTCGACCTCCAGGTCCTCGTCGTGCAGCGCGCGGGCCGTCTCGCCGTCGAACGCGAGCTCGAACTGCCTCGGCCAGTTGAGCGCGGCGCGCGCCCGCGAGAGGTCGTCGTCCCAGTCGCGTGCCCGCGCGATGCCGCGCGCGACGTCGCCGGCGTGGGCGGCGATCTTGTAGGCGATGCAGCCGGCCTTGACGTCCTCGGCGCGCGGCAGCCCGACGTGCTCCTTGGGCGTCACGTAGCAGAGCATGGCGGCCCCGGCGCGCGCCGCCTCGGTGGCGCCGATGGCGCTCGTGATGTGGTCGTAGCCCGGGAAGACGTCGGTCACGAGCGGTCCGAGGACGTAGAACGGGGCGTCGTCGCAGATCGCCTGCTCGATCCGCATGTTCCAGGCGATCTGGTCGAGCGGCACGTGGCCCGGCCCCTCGACCATCGCCTGGACGCCCGCCTCGCGCGCCCGCTGGACGAGCTCGCCGAGCGTCCGCAGCTCGGCCAGCTGCGCGGCGTCGCTCGCGTCGGCGAGGCAGCCGGGGCGGAGGCCGTCTCCCAGGGAGTACGTGACGTCGTACTCGCGCATGATCGCGCTGATCTCGTCGAAGAGCTCGTACATGGGGTTCTGGCGGCCGTGGTGGAGCATCCACTTGGCGAGCAGCGAGCCGCCGCGCGACACGATCCCCGTCACACGCGGGCCGACGAGCGGCAGGTGCTCGCGCAGCACGCCGGCGTGGATCGTGAAGTAGTCGACGCCCTGCCGCGCCTGGCGCTCGATCTCGGCGAGGATGACGTCGTAGGTGAGGTCCTCGATCCGCCGCCCGACGATCATGCTGTAGATCGGCACGGTGCCGATCGGGATGGTCGCGTGGTCGATGATCGCCTGGCGGCAGGCGGCGAGGTCGCCGCCGGTGGACAGGTCCATCAGCGTGTCGGCGCCGTACTGCTGCGCCCAGTGGAGCTTCTCGACCTCCTCGGCGGTGCTGCTCGACACCGGCGAGGCGCCGATGTTGGCGTTGATCTTGGTGGTGATCATGCGCCCGATCCCCGTCGGGTCGAGGCGCTTCGGGGCCCGCTCGCCACGGAGCGCGTCGGGGTCGCGGATCGTGACCGAGCGCTGGGCGACCGTCTGGTTCACCCAGTAGCGGGCCCTGGCGCCCGCGCCGGGATGAGCGACAGCCGGGTCGGGACGGCCCGCTCGGCCGTTCGAGGCTACGGGTGGCTGGCCGGAGCTCCCCGCGAGGTGCCGCTTGTTGGCCGGGATCACGAGGCGCCCGCGGGCGACCTCGCCACGGATGAACTCGGGGGTGGCGCACTCGCGCTGGGCCACCCTTCGCATCTCGGGAGTGGCCCCGCCCCTGCGGGCCGCTTCGAGCTGGGTCATGTCGCGCTTCCCTCCGCCGGCATTATCCGGGTCAGGTTCGAGGGGTCAGCAGGCCGGACCTGCTTTCTCAGCCGCCTCGGGATGGGCGGCTCCCCCAGCGTTCTCCAAGCGATATTCCGACCATACCCCCGGCGGGCGGGCGGTCAAGTGGTCCGTTGTCGCGCCGAGAATTGCGGGCTAGACGGCTCGGAGTCAGCCTGCGAGACCACGTACCGGCTCGAGCCGGGCGGACGCTGCGGCTGCATCGATTCCCTGTGGACATCGTGCGGGTTCCGCTCACGGTGATCGAGGAGACGTTCCTTCGTCTCGACCGGCAGGGTGAGCCGTGCACCTCGCACGTCGAGATCGGGCTTGGCGGTCGGCTGGAGGAGGACCGGTTGCGTGCCGCAGTCGCGAGCGCGCTGGGGGTGCATGCGATGGCCCGTGCGCGGCTCGCGCCTGGCGGGCCGGTCGCCAATTGCTACTGGTGGGAGATCCCTGCCGCGCCGGACCTGGACTCCTTGGGCGTCGTCGACAGCCACGGCGCCACCGACGTCGCGGCCGAGCGATCGATGTTCGTGAACCGGAGCATCCCCCTCGACCGGTCGCCCGGTATCCGCGTCGTCCTCGCCCGCGCTCCTCGTGGTGATCGCCTGCTGCTCGGCATGCATCACGCCATCGGCGACGGGGTGGGCATGCTGCGCGTCCTGCGGTCGGTGGAGCGAGCATACCGTGGTGTGGCGGACCCGGTGCCCGACGTCGATCCGCTGGCGGTTCGGGACGTCGAGACCCTCCACGCGCCCACCCACCTCGTCGACCGGTTGCAGCGGACCGCGGATCTGCTCCGGCGCATCGGCGAGGCCAGCGAGCCCCCGACGCGCGTTGCCCGCGCGGGCGATTCGCATGCCGGCGGCTACGCGCTCCAGCGCCACGCACTCCCGCTGGAGCAGCTCGCTCGCGAGCCCCGGGCCGTGGAGCGCGCGACCCTCAACGATCTGCTGCTCGCCGCGCTCCACCAGGCGGTCGACCAGTGGAACGCAGACCACGGCGTCCGCAGCGGGCGGATCTCCGTCACGACGACGGTGAACCTGCGGCCTCGGGAATGGCGACAGGAGATCGTCGCCAACCTCTCGCTGTTCGGGTCGATCTCGACGCATCCCTCGGATCGGGCCACCCGGTTGCGCACGCTCGAGACGGTCGCCGCGCAGACCCGGCGCCTGAAGGAACGGCACACGGCCCGCTTCTGGGTCGGCCTGTTCGGGCACAGCCACCTCGTGCCGACGTGGGTCCGGTCGCCGGTTTTCACCTGGCTGTCGTCTTCGACGAACCCGTTTCTCGACACGGCGGTGCTCTCCAATATCGGCGTGCTCGCACCGTTCGACTTCGGTCCGCGCGCGGGTCCGCTGCTCGAAGCCTGGTTCTCGGCCCCCGTGTGGATGCCCGTGGGGCTGCTCATCCTGGTCGCTTCCACGGGGGGGACCCTCCACCTCGTCCTGCGCCACCACCTGAGCGTTCTCGACGAGGCCGCGGCGGCCGAGTTCATGCACCTGTTCGCGAGCTTGCTCCAGACCGTCGGTTGAGCCCGCGGCCACCCGGGTAACGCCCAACGCCTCTTGCTTCCAGGGCACCGGATGGCGCAGGCTGCGGGCTCGCATGGGCGGGGATCCGGGCGACGCCACGTCCGTCGGTTCGATCTTTCAGGGGGGCTACGAGATCCTCACGCCCCTCGGGAGCGGCTCATTCGGCGACGTGTTTCGAGCCCGACAGCTCTCGACCGGTCAGGACGTGGCGATCAAGATCCTTCGCCGGCGCCCCGATGCGGCGCCGGGCGTGCGGGACGAGGTGGAGCGCTTCCGGCGTGAGATGCGTCTCTGTGCGCGGCTCTCTCACCCGAATATCGTCCGGCTGATCGACTCGGGAGAGACGGCGCGGGGCATGCTCTACGCCGTGTTCGAGTACGTACCGGGAGAGACTCTCCGCCACCTACTCGATCAGGAGGGGAAGCTCAGCCTGCCGGAGTCGGTTCACCTGATGACCCAGGTGCTCGATGCGCTCAGCGCCGCGCACGCGTCCGGCGTCGTCCACCGCGACCTCAAGCCGGAGAATGTGATGATCACCAAGACCGGCGCGCGGCGCAACGCGCTCGTCCTGGACTTCGGTCTCGGCGGACTCACCGGCGACGCAGGAACCTGGACCCTGCCGCGTCTCACCGCGACGCACGAGTTGATGGGAACGCCCTGCTACGCGGCGCCGGAGCAGCTTCGGGGCGAGCCTCCCACGACGCGCTCGGACCTCTACTCGTGGGGGCTCACGCTGCTCGAGTGCCTGACCGGCGAGGTGGCGGTGAGCGGGAGGTCCGCACACGAGGTGATCTACAAGCAGCTCGGCCCCGATCCGGTGCCGATTCCGGCGCAGCTGCGCGAACACCGTCTGGGTCGGATCCTCGAGGTCGTCACCGCCAAGCCGGTCGAGAAGCGCGAGGCGACCGTCGAGGGGCTGCTGGACGCGCTCGCCCACGCCGAAACGGGGTTGACGGGGGTCGTGAAGCCCGAGTCCGCCGCACCGGTCACCGAAGGGCAAAAACGCCAGCTGACGATCGTGTCGTGCCGCATCGAGCTGGCCCGTGCCGACCGCCAGGAGCTCGACTTCGAGGAGGTCGACGAGGTGCTGCACGCGCAGCACGCCTTCGTGGGAGAAGTCGCCGGGCGCCACGCGGGGCGGATCGCGAGCGTCCTCGCCGACCGGATCCTCCTGGCGTTCGGGTACCCGAAGGCCCAGGAGGACGACGCGCGGCGCGCCGCGCGCGCGGCGCTCGAGATCGTCGCCGGCGTAGGCCAGTCGAGCGCGCGTCTCGAGGCGGATCGGGGCCTGCGGCTCGACGTGCGGGCGGGGATCCATACCGGTCTCGTCGTCGCGCGCGAGCTCCGGCACGCGGGCCGCCTCGAGCTCTCGGACCTCGTCGGCCTGACCCCGCAGCTCGCCATCCGGGTCGAAGAACGCGCGGCGCCGGGCGAGGTGCTCGCCAGCGCCGCCTCGGTGCGACTGGCCCGCGGTGACATCGACGCCGAGCCGGCGGGCTCGCTTGCGGACCGCACCGGCGGCGTCGAGCTCCCCGTCTACCGGCTCCAGCGGGATCAGCGATTCGGCCGGGAGCGCCAGACGATCCCGTGGGTCCAGGAGACGCCGTTGGTCGGTCGCGCCGGGGAGGTGCGCCAGGTCGTCGGTCTGTGGCAGCAGGTGGAGGGTGGGACGTCGAGGGTAGTGCTGGTCAAGGGGGAGCCGGGGATCGGGAAGTCCCGTCTCGTTCGGGAGCTCCGGCGTCGCATCCCGTCCGAGGCGTGGCTCGAGGCGCGCTGCACGGTCGAGCACCAGAACACGCCGCTCCAACCGTTTGCCGACCTCCTCCTCTCGCTGGGTGAGCCCATCGAGCCGCTGTTGGTCCGCGTCGGCCTCGACGTGGCGGAGACGCTGCCGCTGGTCGCGAGCCTGCTCGGCTTCCCACCGGACGATCGATTCCCGCCGCCGGCACTGCTGCCCGATCGACGCAGAGAGCTCACGCTGAACGCGATCCTGGCGCTGCTCCTTCGCCTGTCCCACGCGCTCCCGCGGGCGCTCGTCCTGGAAGACATGCAGTGGGCCGACCCCACCTCGCTCGAGCTGGCGACCATGCTCGTGCAGGAGAGCTGCGCCGCCGAGGCCGTGGCCGGCGACCGACCGCCCCGACTCCTCATCGTGTTCACGGCGCGCACGGAGTTCGAGCAGCCCTGGCCGGCGGCCGACGTCTCGGTCGTCCAGCCCTCGCGGCTCTCGCGCTCGGGCATCGAGGAGATGGTGCAGGCGGCGTTGTCGAGCGGGCGGCCCCTGCCGGGAGCGTTGCTGGACGTGGTGGTGAAGCACGCGGACGGCGTGCCGCTGTTCGTGGAGGAGGTGACGCGCGTGCTCCTCGAGTCCGGCAGCGCCTGGGACAACGAGACGTCGGCGCGCGACGACTACCGGTTCGAGATCCCGACGACGCTGCGCGAGCTGCTGGCGGAACGCATCGACAGGCTGTCGGCCAGCGCCCGCGATACGGTTCAGCTCGCGGCCGTGCTCGGTCGAGAGTTCCGCTACGAGCTGCTGAGCGCCGTCGCCCGGACGGACGAGTCGCTGCTCCGCGGGGACGTCCGCGAGCTCTTGACCGCCGGCCTGCTGCACAGCCGGCCCAGTGCGCCGAGCGAGACCTACGTCTTCAAGCACGCGCTGGTGCGCGACGCCGCGTACGACTCGCTGGTGCGAGGCGTGCGCCAGGCGCTTCACGCGCGGGTCGCCAACACGCTGCGCGAGCGCTTCCCGGACGCAACCGCACATCAGCCCGGGATCCTGGCCCTCCATTTCGAGTACGGCGGCGACGGGTCGACCGCCGCCGACTACTGGCAGCAAGCGGGGGACCGTGCGTTCCGCCGCGCCGCGTATACCGAGGCGATCCAGCAGCTCGAGCGCGGTTTGCGGCTGGTCGAGACCGCCGACGACTCCCCGCGCCGGCGCGCGCGGGAGCTCGAGCTGCTGGTGTCTCTCGGCACCGTGCAGCTATCGACGAAGGGCATGGCAGCGCCGGAGGTGGAGCAGCTCTTCGCTCGCGCGCAGACCTTGTGCGAGGGCGTCGGCGGGATGATCTCGCTCAAGGTCCTCGCCGGGATCGCCAGCGTGCTCCTCGCCCGCGGCGATCGGCGCTTCGAGGACTTGATCCCCCATCTGGAGACGCTGATCCACCACTCCGAGCTGGCCTCCCGGATCACCGGGCACGTATCGCTGGCTACCTACTTCTACTTCCTGGGTCGCTACGCGGATACGCGCGAGCACGCGCTGGCGGCCAAGCGCCTCTACCGCACGGAGACGTTCCAGGAGTTCGCCCGCGAGTACGGGTACGACGGCGGTCTTCACGCATTCGCCTACCATTGCATGTGCCTGTGGCTGCTCGGATACCCCGAGCAGGCCGAGGCCTCGTGGCAGGAGATGTTCGCGATCGCGGAGCGGAGCCGGAACCCGTACTCGATGGGGATGGCGCTCGCATGGGGGGCGCTCCTGTACCACGAGCTCGGCCAACCGGATCGGACCGGGGAGCTGGCGGAACGGCTGGTGTCGCTCGCGAACGAGCAGCGTCTCATCATGTGGCTTCCGGCCGCACTGGTCACCCGTGGCGGCGCGCTCCTGCAGCGGGGCCACCCCGAGGACGCCATCGGCTGGATTCGCCAGGGCGCCGACCTCTACCGCATGATGGGAGTGCGGATCAGCTATGCTCCGTTCCTCATGTACCTGGCCGCCGCCTACCGCGACGCCGGCATGCTGGCCGAAGGGCTCGCGGCGGTGGAGGAGTCACTCTCCATCGCCCGCGAGACCTTCGCTCGCTATCACGAGCCGGAGCTGCTGCGCCTGCGAGGCGAGCTGCTCTACCGCGCGGGCGATGTCGAGGGGGCGCAAGCGAGCTTGCGGGCGGCGCTGGACATCGCGCGCCGCGACCAGGGGAAGGCGTATGAGCTCCGTGCGGCAACGAGCCTCGCCGTTGTCCTGCGCGAGGTCGGCCGCTCGGACGAAGCCCGCAGCCTGCTCGCGCCGGTGCACGGGTGGTTCACCGAGGGGTCGGGGTGGGTCGACCTGCGCCGGGCGGCGGCGCTGCTGGCGGAGATGGGCTCCCCGTCAGGGGCGTCGGCAGCCCCTCCATGACGATGGCGACGACGTCCCACCAGTCGGTCGTGAGCTGCACCGCCAGGCTGGCGCTGTCCTGGAGCCACGCGAACGGGTTGAAATCGCGCTCGGCGATCCGCTCGGCGCTCCGCTCGATGTAGCCGGCGATACGGTCGACGGACCGCTTCTGCACCTTGGAGCAGCGCTGGATGCGGCCTCCGTCCTCCGCGTCAGCCGGTTTCGAGGGCTCCAGGGTGGGCTTTGATGGGTTCTCCTGTGTGTTCATTGGTCCTCCTACCTTCCAGGCCACGCACTTCACGGGCACGGGATCGCGGCGCAACACGCGGCCATGGACGCCGCGTAGCCCAGCACCTTCATGGCGGCGACCGCCCAGAGGTCCGCGAACTGGTTGAAGAGCAAGCTGTCGGCGAACGCGATGG
The DNA here is from genome assembly GCA_005888095.1 of Deltaproteobacteria bacterium. Lineage (GTDB taxonomy): Bacteria > Desulfobacterota > Binatia > DP-6 > DP-6 > DP-3. Next base: position 136,876 of record VBKF01000091.1, read on the forward strand.
TCTTGGTCGCGGTCAGGCTGACGCACTGCTGGCTCGGGTTCTCCGTGGCCACGAGCGCGCCGTCGTCTTTCGTGAGGCCGTCGGGGCGCGGCGACAGCTGACCGATGATCTGGCTGCACAACGACCAGCCCTTGGGGAGAGAGTACGTGAACTTGTACTCCCCCGGCGTCGGCGGGGCCGGCGCCCGCCAGCTGGAGTCGATCCAGATGAGGTTCTTGAACCACGTGGGTGTGAGCGGGATCTGGAAGTGCTCGAAGAGCGCGGCCGACCACGTCGTCCCGGGAGTGGGAGGGGGTGGGTTCGTGGTTGCAGCAACGTCGCAATTCTGGTCGTAGGAGATCGTCCCCCCCACCGCCTGCGCCACGTGGGACTGCACGAAGACCAAATCGGGGCACTTCTCCCAGCTCTGCGGATCCATCCTCTTCCCTACGCAGCCGATGTTCGGCGTCACACACGCGGTTCCCACGCCGGCGATCTCGTTCTCGTCCGCCTGCACCGTCGGGTCCTCCGACTGGGGCGCCCCTCCGGGAGCCCAGCAGGACGTCACCGCGAACACCGGTGGATCGACGCCGTCCAGGAAGAGCAGGACGGCGTGCTCGCGCGCGGCAGGTGGCTGGTCCAGGTGGGCGGCGACAACCTGTCGGAGCTGCGCGACGCTCGGCGCCTGGAGCGTGGCGAGGGCCTGCTGGAAGTCGTGACGCTCGAGCCCCCGCGCGGCGAGGGCTGCGATGGCAACGCGGCGCCATGCGTTCCGCAGCGGGTCGTTGCTGTGCATGATCGTCGCCGCCGCCTGGCCCACCGATACCGGGTGCACCGACGGTGGGAGGTGAGCCTGCGGCCGCTCCAGCCGATACACGTTGACGTAGATGTGGATGATCGCCTCGAGCAGCGGATTGGACGGCGGGCGGTGGCGCCGCGGCGCCACGCCGCCGCCCGCAGCGGGTGCCACCCGTAGGGCAGCAGCGGCGGCCGGCGCGGCGCCCGCGCGCGGCAGGGATGCCCGGCGCTCCGTCGGCGTCGCCGCTCGCGCCGTCTCCGCAGGAGGCCGGCGACGGCCGGCGCAGCCCGCGGCGCTCACCACCGCGACGAACATCAGAGCAGCGGCCGTCACGCGTCTTTCCATGCTCCCTCCTGCCTGTCAGTTCCGGGCCAGGACCCAACCCGGCAGCGCCTCGATGAACTCGCGATCTCGCGTCCGCGGGAGACCCGCGTAGAGTGCCGTGCACTCGTGTCGTGCAGCGCCCGCCAGCGCGTGGGCGACCTGCCGCGCGTAGTCGACGCAGCCGTACGCCGCCATGCGCTCGCGGACCCACCGGACGTCGGCCGCTCGGCGCTCGGGGCGGGGGAGGCTGAGGAACGCCGAGAGCCGCGTGCGCTCGTCGTCGCGCGCGGCGCGCAGCAGGGCGATCAGCATGAGCGTGCGCTTGCCCTCCCACAGATCGCCACTCGACTCCTTGCCGTACCGAGCCTCGTCGCCCTGGAGGTTGAGGACGTCGTCCTGGATCTGGAACGCCGCCCCGAGGAAGAACCCGAACCGGACGAACCGATCGAGCGACTGCGGCTCGCGGGTGCCGATGAGCGCGCCGACGCGGCTCGGAAAGATGGTCGTGTACCAGCAGGTCTTCTTGAGCACCATCTCCAGGTAGTCGGCATCCGTCAGATACAGCGCGTTGTCGCGCCGCCAGCCCAGCTCCAGCGCCTGTCCTTCGACCGACTCGCACGCCATATGCGCTGCCTCCTCGAGGACGCACAGCGCGAGCCGCGTTCCGAGGGTCCGCCGGTTGTCGGTCAGCGCTCGGATCCCGAGGACCACGAGGGCATCACCGACGTTGATCGCCACCGGGACGCCGTGGATCGCGTGCAGCGTGGGACGCCCGCGCCGTTCGTCGCTCTCGTCCTCGACGTCGTCGTGCACCAGGAATGCGTTGTGCAGCAACTCGAGCGCCACGGCCGACGTGAGAGCCTCGTCCGCGCTGGCGCCGAACGCCCGTGCGGTGGCCAGGCAGAGGCTCGGGCGGAGCATGCGCCCCCCCCGCCGTGGGTAATCGGCCACCAGGTTGTACAGGTGACGCTGCGGCGCGCGGGGCCGGAGATACTCGCACAGCGCCACGCGCGTGCGATTGCCGTAGTCCTCAAGGAGGCGTGGGACGAGATCGCTCGTCATCGGGGCTTCCGCCGATCCGCACGTTGATCGTTCCGACGAGTCGGCTCGCCTCGTCGTCGACGACGAGGCCGCTGTAGACGCCGGCGGGCTGGTCGTCGGGCACGCACACCCGAAGCACCGCCGGGCCGCCGGCGTCCGGCCGCAGGCTCACCTCGGTCAGCCGCGGCTTGTCCTGGTCCGCAGATCGCAGGGCATGAGCCGTCGCCGGTCGCGTCGCCGCTTCCGGTGCCAGCTCGACGGACACCGTCACGACCCGTGATGTGACCACCTCGAGCCGCACGCGGGTCGCCTGGCCGACCGGCGCCGCGTACGCCGCACCGTCGGGCGACGCGCCGGGCGCGCCGTTGGTCTCGGCGGCTGTCGAGCGGGTCTCGGCCGCGCCGCCGGAGACCTGGAGGAAGTCGACCCAGGTGGCGAGCAGCTCGGACGTGTAACGGACCATCCGTGCGGTCACGTCCTGCACGTCGTGAGCGACGTTGGCCGGGCCGTAGGAACGATCGGCGAGCCGTTGCGCCGCCCGCTGGCCCTGCTGGAGGTACTCGTCGACCACCCGGTAGCCGAGCGCCACGGAGCGCGAGATGGCATCGCCGACGGAGGCGTCGCCCGGTCGACCGCTCGCGCCCGGCGGCGCCGGGGCGCCGGCCGGCCCACCGAACAGCGTGGACCAGTTCCGGATCGGCTGTGACCGTGGCAGCGCGGGACGCCTGAACCGTTGGTCCCCGTTCATCGTCGATCCTCCTCGCTACGGGTGGTCGTAGCCCACGATGTCCTCGAGCGGCGGCGACAGGGAAACCGCGTGCGCCGCCAGACGGCCCGACATCACCGCCGCCTCGACGCAGCCCGCGTGGACGCCGCACTCGGTCCAGTCGCCGGCGATCGTCAGGTTGTCGTAGGTGCCGTCGAGCGGCGAGATGCGATAGGCCGTGCTGCCCGGCAGCGTCAGCGTGTAGCGGTCCGACGGGCTCACGTTGGCGCTCCAGTGCTGCGACGCGAAGCGGTCCTCGCCCCGCGACCCGGTGGGGTCGACGAGCAGGTCCCAGCGGAACCGCCGGGGAGCCTCGCCCGCGTTCGGCCAGAGATGCACGATTTCGTCGTTCAGGAAGCGGATGGCATTCCGCCGCACCTCCTCGCGCTGCGCAGCCGGGAACGACCCGTTGGAGCGGTCATCGGACGCGGCGGAGTCCGCTAGCACGCTGCAAAAGTACACGAGCCCTCGCGGCGGAGTGGGCCAGCCCTCGCGCGGGAGCAGGTGACGCATGTCCGCCCAGGTGTCGAAGGGTGTGATGAAGCCGGCGAGCGTGAGCGGGGGGGACATCCACCCGAGCTCCTTCAGATCGCACGCGAGCCAGATCTGGAACGCCTGCGTGGCGACGGTCTTCACGTGGTCGACCATCGCCCGCCAGCGGGGATCGCGCGCCAGCAAGTCGCCGGCGACGAACGGGATCGCCCCGATCCCGATCCCGAGCACGACCACGTCGAAATCGTCCGTCACGCGGAGGGTCCTGGTCCGCGCGCGCCGGCGGTCCCAGTGGGACTCGAATTCCCAGCGCTCGTGCTCCACGCGCACGCCGTCGACGAGCTGTCGGTAATCGGGGGTCGATGGCCAGCAGGGCAGTCCACCCACGTCGACCAGCGGCTGGTACTCGCGCCCGCCGATCACGTCGGCCTGCACGTCGAAGGCAAGCGCCTCGACGTACGGCGCGTCGCCAGCCGCCAGACGCCCCGGATCGACCAGCCGCACGTGCTCCAGCCGGTGGAAGAACTCGAACCGGACCCCGCGCCGCTTGAGCACCTCGTAGAACGGGGCGAACACGACGTCACCCATCCCGGCCTGCATCCGCCAGAAGAAGGCACCGCGGTAGGTGAAGAACGCGCGCACGATGCCGCGCAGCGCATGTCCCGCCGCCACCCGCGGACGGGCCGGGTCACCGTCCTCGTACGAGAAGCCGAGGTCGTACAGCGCACGCAGGAACCCGCAGCTCACCGAGCTCTCCGCGGCACCGTTCAGGAGCAGCCATTCGCGGCAGTCGTACTCGTCCACGGCGTCGAAGCCGCGCGGATCGTTGAAGACACCGAACCGGATCTCCCCGCGCAGCGTCGCGAAGGTGAGGTCGAGCACCTGCCAGACGCGCCGCAGCTCCGGGTTCTCGTCCAGACGCGCTTCGATCAACGCGCGGGCGTTGCCGGCGATCGCATCGAGAAAACGAAGCGCGACGTTCTGCGGGTATTGGGAAAGCCCGCCCAGCATCACCTCGAGCACGGTCACCGCCTGCACGAGCCCCGTGAGCGTGGCGAGCTCGCCGTAGCGGAGGAAGCGGGCGATGCGATCGAGGACGGTCTGCGTCGACCACCCGCCGGTTCCCGCCGACGGGTTCTCGGTCGCCGCGGAATCCGCGCCGCCGGGATCGGCGCGAAAGACGTTCGCGAGGAGGGAACGCAGCAGGACCGCCGTGCGGATCATGTAGTCGCGCATCGTCCAGCGTTGGCCGCTCGGCAGCGGATCGCCCGGGAGCCCCTCGGTCGGCGGGAGCAGCTGCTCCCAGACCGTCCACGATCCGCCGCGGTCCCGGTCTGCAACACCGACGAGCGGCGCCGGCACGAACGCGTCACGCCAGCCCGCAATCGGGCAGCGTACCGGGTCGCGGCCGAGCTCCTCGTAACACTCACGCACCAGGCGAAAGGCATTCTCGTACCAGCCCATCCACACGTGCAGCCCGTGCTCTTCGATCCGGCCGGCCGGCCCGCGTCCCGAGGCGCCCTTGCCCCCGAGGCGCCAGCCGAGCTGGTAGACGGTGACCTGGTAGCGACCCCGATGCACGGGTCGAGTCAGCTCGAAGGCGGCCGCCATCGACGCACAGCCGCCGCCGACGATCGCCACCTTGACGGGCCTGCCCTCCTGTCGCTCGACCTTCACGACGGCGTCGCCGCGCTAGCAAGAAGGGGCGCCGGCTGGCAAGACGACCCGCGTCATGCGATGTCCTCCCGCACGACGGCGGGGAGGGCGAGGACGAAGTCCCTCCCGTAGATCCGCGCCGGGGTGTGAAACCCGCTCTCGAAGTCTCCTGCCAGGACGCGGGCGGCAACCGCGGCGCCGGAGGTGCCCGTGAAGGTGTACGCCTCGGGCGTCCCGAGCCGGGAGATGGCCCGATGGCCGCGACGGTCCTCCGCCTCGGCGACCACCGCCACCCGCCGCGCGGACCGCTCCGCCTCGTCCGGGCCCTTCGCAAACGTTTCCATCGAGGCCCGCAGCCAGACCTGCCACGGGGCCGTCCCGAACATCCACCCGAGGGCGCGGCAGGTGCCGAGGATCGCGCGTGCCAGCGGGGTGGCCTCCGCATACACCGCGATGTTCGGGATCCCCGTCGTGTAGTAGCTCGCAGCGACGTCGCCCCACGAGAGGTTCAAGCTCTCCCGGGGGCCGTCGCCGTAGTCGAAGCGGTGGGAGAGCGCGCCGAGGGGCACGCGGGCGATGACGCCGTCTCGGCGCACCACCCCGTAGTTCACGGCCTCGACCAATGCCTTGCCCGAGCCCCGGCTCGACGACCCGAAGCCCCGGATGCCGAGCGCCAGCCGGTGCGCGCCGGGCAGCCGGTGCGCGACGTGAGCAGCGAGACAGTCGGTCGCCACCACATCGAAGCCGACCGCGGGCATGATCATGATGCCGCGCCGACGTGCCTCGGCGTGGCGCGTGGCGAGCTGCTCGATCACCCGGACTTCCCCGGTGATGTCGAGGTAATGCGTGCCCGTCCGCAGGCAGGCATCGACCATCGGCCTCGCCGTGGCCGAGAACGGTCCCGCGGCGTGCAGCACGACGCGCACCTTCCGCAGCGCTGCGTCGAGCGTCGGGGGATCACCGAGCCGCACGACGCGGTACTCGAGGCCGAGGCGCTCCGCGAGCGGGGCGAGCGTTGTCTCGTTGCGTCCGGCCAGGATCGGCCGCAGGCCGCCGCTCAGAGCGGCCTCGACGAGCAAACGCCCGGTGTATCCGGACGCGCCGTAAACCATGAATGGGACCGTCATCGGTCCGGCCTGGTCTTGCGCAACGAGCGAGGCGGGTGTGAGAAGATGTATCCCACGCCCGTGTTTCTGATTCGCGGAGGCTTGCCCGGGCCCATCATCGACGCCCACGCGGCCGGCGCGGTGTTCGCCTTCCAGGCACATTTCGACGGCCTCGTCGTGTTCACGCTCTGGCGCCGCGCGGACGTCGAGGCCCTCCTGCCGGCGGGGCTCGTGCCGGCCACGGACCCCACGGGTTTCGAGCTACATCCGGTGGTCTTCATCTTCGGGGAGCAGCATCGCGGTGAAACGCTCTTCGGAGGGCGGGCGCTCCCCACGGGCGGTGACTATCACGAGTGCGGGATCTTCATTCCGTACGTGAAGCACGTCGCCGGCCGCTACCTGCACTGCTACGCGCAGCGGATGTACGCGAGCTACCATCCGGCGGTGTGGACGGGGAACGCCCACTGGGGATTGGCCAAGAAGCAGGCCACGATGTGGTGGCACGAGGCGCTCTACGTCGTCATGGACACGACCGGCCGAGCGCTGATCGAAGCCATGGCGGAGCCGGACAGCGACTGGCAGCCTGCCGACCGCTGCACCCTCGCGAATTTCGCTGCCGTGCGCGCGCTCGGTGTGCTCCCGGTCTTGGGGCGGCGCCCGGACCGTACCTATGTGACCTCGTACTTCGACTGGGACTTCACGCACGCGCAAGCGCGGCCCGCCCGCGCGCACGTGACGATCCTCGCGCCACTCGGGGGCGGTCTGCTCCCGCGGGAATGCCCGAGCGCACCGGGCGGCGCTCTCGAGGTCCGGGGTATGCGGTGGAAGCTCAGCTGGTCCGGGCCGTGCCGGTTCTGACATGGCGTACTGCGGGTGCTGACGGACCCCGTCTGGACGCCCACCCCTCGCTGCCCCGGGGGAAGAGCCACGGATCCGTTCGGCTTGTCAACCCCGAGGTAACCGACCCTTGCGTCGCAGCGGGCTACCGGTGCTAAGCTGCGCGCGCCCGGGATGTTCGAGCACTCGCCTGACGCGGAGCTCGCCCGCATCCGTCGCGAGCGCGACCTCTACCGGCGGCTCCTTCACCTCGGCGCGCAGAACGAGCTCGGACCGTTGCTCAGCGAGGCCCTCGGCCTCGTCGTCGATGTGACGGGCGCTCACCAGGGCTACCTCGAGCTCCACGACGACGAAGAGCGCACAGGGCACCCCCCGCTGTGGATCGCCCATGGCTTCTCGGCCGCCCAGATCGAGGCAGTCCGCGGGACGATCTCGCGCGGCATCATCGCGCACGCGCTGGCCACTGGGCAAACGGTCGTGACGCCGTCGGCTCTGCTCGACCCGCGCTTTCGCGATCGCGACAGCGTGCGCGCAGCCCGCATCGAGGCGGTGCTGTGCGCGCCGATCGGCGCCGATCCCCCGCTCGGCGTGCTCTATCTCCAGGGACGCGAGCAGGCGGGCCCGTTCTCGGAGGAGGACCGCGCGAATGCCGAGCTGTTCACGCGCCACCTGGCGCCGCTCGCCGAGCGCCTGCTCGTGCGGCGCCGCCGTGAGGAGGCCGACGCGACCCGCAGCCTGCGGCAGGCGCTGCGCCTCGAGGGCGTCATCGGGCGCAGCGCGGCGCTCGCCGCGGTGCTTCGCCAGGCGGCGCTCCTCGCTCCGCTCGACGTGAACGTGCTCCTCACCGGCGAGTCGGGCACTGGCAAGAGCCAGCTCGCCCGCGTCATCCACGACAACGGCCCCCGACGGGTCGGCCCCTTCGTCGAGGTCAACTGCGCGGCGCTGCCGGAGGCGCTGGTCGAGAGCGAGCTCTTCGGCGCGCTGCCCGGGGCGCATTCCACCGCCGTGCGGCGGGTCGAGGGCAAGGTGGCTGCCGCCGACCGCGGCACGCTCGTCCTGGACGAGATCGCCGAGCTTCCGCTGCCGTCACAGGCAAAGCTCCTCCAGCTCCTGCAGTCGCGAGAGTACTACCCGTTGGGCGCCTCGAAGTCCGTTCAGGCGGACGTACGCGTGATCGCCGCCACCAACACGGACCTCCGTGCGGCGATCGCAGCGCACCGTTTCCGCGAGGACCTGTTCTACCGCCTCGAGGTCCTGCCCGTTCGTGTGCCTTCGCTCGCCGAGAGGCGCGAGGACATTCCCGAGTTGGCGGCGCACTTCTGCGCCCGCGCCGGCGAGCGCCACAACCTGCCACGCCTGACACTGTCGCCGGGCGCGCTGTGCGCGCTCCACGCGGCGCCATGGCCGGGCAACGTGCGCCAGCTCGCCCATGCGCTCGAAGCGGCAGTCATCCGCGCGGCGGGAGAGAGCGCCGAGCGGATGGAAGCTGTGCACCTCTTCCCCGATCCGGCCGCGACGGCGCCGGGGTCGCCCACGTTCCAGGAGGCCACCCGCCGGTTCCAGGCACGGCTTCTGCGGGAGACGCTCGAGGAGAACGGCTGGAACGTGGTGGAAACGGCGCGGCGCCTGGATCTGGCGCGCTCGTACGTCTACAGCTTGATTCGTGCCTTCGGTCTGGAGCGCCAGAAGTAGCACCGCCGAATCGCGAAGCCAGTTGTGGCCCCGGGGCGAGGCCAAGGGCTGCCGCGCCGGCTGGCTTCGGCGCGGGCTCTCCCTCCCGGTCGCCGCGACCGTCCTAGGTGGAGGACGCGCGTCCGGAATCCAGGACACGGCCCCCGAGCCTGACGGGCTCTCCAAGCGCACCGGCGCGTCGTCTCGGCGGCTTCCCGTGGCGGGCACCACTCTTGCTCCGCAACACACCACAGGAGGGACGAGCCATGATGCCATCCGGAGCCGTGATCCCAGACCCGACGTACCAGCTGAGCATCCCAGTCGGCGGCCTCCTCGGCCCGATCGCGACGCTCGGGCTGCTGAGCACCCTCGTGGTGCTGGTCGTCATCGTCGCCTGCGCGGTGAGGGAGCTCCGCCGCAGCGCCGTGTCGCAGCGCGTCGCCACCCGGCAACCCGAAGCCAGATCCGCGCAGCGCGCCGCATGAAGAGGAGCGGGGACGATGGCGACGCCAACCGAGCGACTGCACGGACTCCGGGGGCACGGAGCTCTCGCGCTCGACGACCCCGCCTTCTTCGCGCGGCTCGAGCGAGACGCAGAATGGCTCGCGGGACGGCTCGAGAGGCTCGCTGCCGATATGCGCGAGTCCCTCCAGACGCGCGCCCTCACGGCCGCCGCAGGCGAGGCCCGCCAGGAGCATTCCGGCGGCCGGTCCGCCGGGCTCTGCGGCCTCGCCGGATTCGGCCTGTTGGTGGTCGGCGCCGCCCTCGTCCTCGCGGTGATCGTCGTGCACCAGGGCCTGGCGCTTCCCCTTTCCGAGCTCCCGGCCCGCCCGGGACTCTGGCCGGGTCTGCTGATGACCGCGAGCGGGCTTGTGCTCGTGCATACCTCTCGTCAAGGGCGCCAGGCGTCCCGCGAATCGGGGCTGCCCGCGCAGGCGGCTGCAAGCGTGAACGGCCATGTCGACGGCGACCGATCGATGGTGTGATGGATGATCCACCAAGGAAGCGAGCAGGCAATGGATACTGAAGAGACCGCGGCATCGCGAGCCACTCTCGGTCGCGAACTGGGAGCGGAGGTCTTTCCCCCAGCCGCCGGAGACGGGCAGGCTCCTCTGGGGTTCGTGTACGTCCCCGAGTCGGCCTTCTCGCCCTGCCACCTCTGCCCGCTGGCGGGCGCGGTCCGGATGGGGCCCGCGTTCCCCCTGGCTTCCGCTTTGCAGAACGGCCATCGAGTTCTCCCCGTTCCCACGGGGGCGCGCGAGCGGGAGACTCGGCCCGCGTCCCAGCCAGACGGCACGGTGACGATCCTCTTCACCGACATCGAGGGGTTCGCCCCGCTCACCGAGCGCCTGGGCGACCGGCGTGCCCAGGAGGTCGTGCGCGCACACCACGCCATCGTCCGCGCGCTGGTGGCGACGCACGGCGGCCTGGGCGCCAAGTCGCAGGGCGACGGCTTCATGGTGGTCTTCACCGGAGCGCGTCGGGCACTGCGCTGCGCCATCGCCATCCAGGAGGCGCTGACCGTCTACAACGCCGAGCGCCCCGACGCCCCGCTGCGCGTGCGCATGGGGCTCCACACGGGCGAGGCAACCCAGGAGGCGGGCGACTTCATGGGCCGGAGCGTCATCGTGGCGGCTCGCATTGCCGCCCAAGCGCAGGGCGGCGAGATCCTCGTCTCGCCGCTGGTCCGTGAGCTCACCGACAGCGCAGGCGAGTTCTCTTTCGAGGAGGGCCGGGAGGTATCCCTGAAGGGCCTGAGCGGGCGGTACCGGCTATTTGGCGTGCGGTGGGGCAGTCCCTAGAGGCTCGTCCCCCCACACCTGGTGACCACGGGACAACGAGGCCCGGACGCCGCGCGGCGTCCGGGCCCTCTTCCGACGCTTCAGAACTCGTCGCCGTGCGGCATCGGCGGCGTGGCCGCCTTCTCCTCCTTCGGCTTCTCGGCCACCATCGCCTCGGTGGTGAGCAGCAGGCCGGCGACGGAAGCGGCGTTCTGCAGCGCGGTGCGGACGACCTTGGTCGGGTCGATGATGCCGGCCTTCAGCAGGTCCTCGTAGGTCTCGGTCTGGGCGTTGAAGCCGAAGGCCGCCTTGCCCTCCTTCACCCGCTCGAGGACCACCGAGCCGTCGGCGCCGGCGTTGCGGGCGATCCAGCGCAGCGGCTCGACGAGCGCCTGCCGGACGATGCGCACGCCCGCCGTTTCCTCCTCCTCGAGCTTGAGCGCGTCGAGCGCGCTCTGCGCGCGCAGCAGCGCGACGCCGCCGCCCGGCACGATGCCCTCCTCCACCGCGGCGCGCGTGGCGTGCATCGCATCCTCGACGCGCGCCTTCTTCTCCTTCATCTCCACCTCGGTGGCCGCGCCGACGCGGATCACCGCCACGCCGCCCACCAGCTTGGCGAGCCGCTCCTGCAGCTTCTCGCGGTCGTAGTCGGAGGTGGTCTCCTCGATCTGCGCGCGGATCTGCTTGATGCGGCCCTCGATGTCGGTCCGCTTGCCGGAACCGTCGATGAGCGTCGTGTTGTCCTTGTCGACGACCACGCGCTTGCAGCGTCCGAGATCCTTGAGCCCGACGTTCTCGAGCTTGAGACCGAGCTCCTCAGCGATCAGGCGGCCACCGGAGAGGATCGCGATGTCCTCCAACATCGCCTTGCGACGGTCGCCGAAGCCGGGCGCCTTGACGGCGCAGCAGGCGAACGTGCCGCGGATCTTGTTCACCACCAGCGTGGCCAGCGCCTCGCCCTCGACCTCCTCGGCGATCACGAGGAGCGGCTTGCCCGACCGGGCGACCTGCTCGAGCAGCGGCAGCAGGTCCTTCATCGCCGAGATCTTCTTCTCGTGGATGAGAATGTAGGCGTCCTCGAGGACGGTCTCCATGCGGTCGGGATCCGTGACGAAGTACGGGGACAGATAGCCGCGGTCGAACTGCATGCCCTCGACCACGTCGAGCGTCGTCTCGAGGCCCTTGGCCTCCTCGACCGTGATGACGCCCTCCTTGCCGACCTTCTCCATCGCCTCGGCGATCATGTCGCCGATCGCGCGGTCGCCGTTGGCCGACACCGTGCCCACCTGCGCGATCTCGTCGCGGCCCTTGGTCTCCTTGGACACTTTCTTGAGAGCCTCGATGATGGCGGGCACGGCCTTGTCGATGCCGCGCTTCAGGCTCATCGGGTCGTGGCCCGCCGCCACGAGCTTGGCGCCCTCGGTGAAGATGGCGCGCGCGAGCACCGTCGCCGTGGTGGTCCCGTCGCCGGCGACGTCCGAGGTCTTGGAGGCGACCTCCTTGACCATCTGGGCGCCCATGTTCTCGAACTTGTCGGCCAGCTCGATCTCCTTGGCCACCGTCACCCCGTCCTTGGTGACCGTGGGGGCACCCCAGGACTTCTCCATCACGACGTTCCGGCCGCGCGGTCCCAGGGTGACGGTGACCGCATCTGCCAGGACGTTGATGCCGCGGAGCACCTTCGCCCGCGCGTCCTCGCCGAACCGTACCAGCTTCGCTGCCATAGCCTTCCTCCTACGCCTCGACGACGCCGAGGATGTCCTCCTCACGGAGGATCAGGTGCTCCTCGCCGTCGAGCTTGATCTCGCTGCCGGTGTACTTGCCGAACAGCACACGATCGCCTTTCTTGACGTCGGGCGCCAGCACCTTCCCGTCTTCGCGCCGGCCCGGGCCCACGGCCACCACGAGGCCCTCCTGGGGCTTCTCCTTGGCCGTGTCGGGGATGATGATCCCCCCGGTGCTGCGCTGCTCCCGGTCCTCGACCCGCTTGACGATCACCCGGTCGTGCAGCGGACGAACGCGCATCGCCATGTCGCAAACCCTCCCATAACGGTGAATGTGAATCGCACGCCGGCGGGGATGCCCGCCGTGGCGGCGAAAAGGTAAAATCGCCCGGCTTCCAGTCAAGGGCCGGCGGCGGCCGAGTCCCCGCCTGCAGACCGGCGACGGCCTGAGGCGATTTGTCACACCCCGGGAGGCTCTAGGACCGTGTCTTTTCACGGCTTTTCGCTGGTACCTGCCTTGCTCGGGAGGCCCGCGGATGCGCCGTGTCCTTGCGTTGTCCCTCGCCCAGCCGCTGGTCGTCCTCGCCTTGACGGCGCTCTTCGCCGTCGCCGGGGTGGTCGCCTTCTGGCACCTGCCGATCGAGGCCTTCCCCGAGCTGGCCGACCCCCAGGTCTACGTGATCACGCTCTTCCCCGGCCACGCCGCCGAGGAGATCGAGCGGCAGGTCACCCTCCCGATCGAGCAGGAGCTGAACGGCCTGCCGGGGCTCACGCGCATGCGCTCGGTCTCGATCTTCGGGCTCTCCTACCTGACGCTCACCTTCGACGACGGCACCGACCTCTACTTCGCCCGCCAGCAGGTGAGCGAACGGCTCAGCGGGGTGGACGTGCCCGAGGGGGTCAAGCCGAGCCTCGGACCGCTCTCGACGCCCACCGGGGAGATCTTCCGCTACACCCTCGAGGGTCCGGGCTACTCGCCGATGCAGCTCCGCGAGGTGCAGGACTGGGTGATGGAGCGGCACCTGAAGCAGGTGCCCGGCGTGGCCGACGTCGTCTCCTTCGGCGGCTTCGTCAAGCAGTACCAGGTGCAGGTCGACCCCCAGCAGCTCCAGGCACGCGGCGTGACGCTCCGCCAGGTGTTCGAGGCGCTCGCCCGCTCCAACGCGAACGCGGGCGGCAACTACATCGAGCACGGCGAGGAGCAGTACGTCGTGCGCGGCCTCGGCACGCTGCACGACGCCGAGGACATCGAGGAGGTCGTGGTGGCGGCCCGCGGCGGGACGCCGATCCGCATCCGCGACGTGGCGCGGGTGACGATCGGCGCCGCGCCCCGCCGGGGGGTCGTGACCCGCGAGCTCGAGCCCGAGGCGGTGGAGGGCATCGTGCTCATGCGGCGCGGCGCCAACCCCTCTGTCGTCCTCGCGGCCCTGCACGCCAAGATCGCGCAGCTGAACGGCGGCATCCTGCCGCCGGGCATGCGCGTCGAGACGTTCTACGACCGCGGCGTCCTCGTGCACCGCACGCTCGTGACCGTGAGCCACAACCTGATCGTCGGGGCACTCCTCGTGGTCGTCGTGGTCGGGGTGTTCCTGGTGAGCCTGCGCGCCGCGCTCATCGTCGCGCTCACCATCCCCCTCTCCCTCCTCGGCGCGTTCCTGTACCTCAAGCTGCGCGGCATGTCGGCGAACCTCCTCTCGCTCGGCGCCGTCGACTTCGGGATCATCGTCGACGGTGCGGTCATCATGGTCGAGCACGTGGCCCGCCGGATCGCCGGCATCCCGAGCCGCCGGGAGGCGCGCTCGGTGGTCCTCGAGGCGGCCGACGAGGTCGCACGCCCGACCCTCTTCGCCCTCTCGATCATCATCGTCGCCTACATCCCGATCTTCACGCTCGAGCGGGTCGAGGGCCGCATCTTCGCCCCGATGGCCAACACCGTCTGCGCGGCGCTCGTGGCGGCGCTCATCTTCTCGTTCACGCTGATTCCCCTGCTCGCCTTCATCCTGCTGCGCGGGCGGGGCGGCGAGGGCGAGACGCCGCTCGAAGGGGCGGCGCTCCGCGCCTACCGGCCGGCGCTCACGTGGGCGCTCGGCCACCGCCGCACGGTGATGGCGGGGACGGCCGCGACCTTGCTGCTCGGCGTCTGGCTCTTCGGCCGTCTCGGCACCGAGTTCCTGCCCACGCTCAACGAAGGGGCGCTCTACGTGACCGTCACGCTGCCGCCGAGCGTCTCGCTCAACCGCGGCGCGCGCCTCGTCGTGCCGCGCATCCGCGATGCCTTCCTCTCCTTCCCCGAGGTGAAGCAGGTGCTCAGCCAGCTCGGCGGCCCGGACGACGGCACCGATCCGGCGCCCGCCAACAACCTCGAGTTCTTCGTCGACTTGAAGCCGCACGACGCCTGGCCGCGCGGCATCACGCTCGACCGCCTGGTCGGCGACATGCGTGCCCGGCTCGCGGACATCCCGGGCATCGACGCGAACTTCTCGCAGCCGATCAAGGACAACATCGAGGAGAACATCTCCGGCATCAACGGCCAGGTGGCGATCAAGCTGTTCGGCGACGACCTCGACGCGCTCCGGCGGAGCGCCGTCGAGGCGAAGCGCACGCTCGAGCAGGTCCCCGGGGTGGCCGACCTGGCGGTCGTGCATTCGGCCGAGCTGCCGCAGGTGCACGTGGTCGTCGACCGCAAGGCGATCGCCCGCTACGGCCTCAACATCGCCGACGTCCAGGACGTCGTCGAGACCGCCATCGGCGGCCAGACCGCCACCACCCTCTGGGAGGGCGAGCGCCACTTCGACGTCGCCGTGCGCCTGAGCGAGGCCTCGCGCGCCACCCTCGACCGCATCCCCGACGTCCGCGTCGCCACCCCCGACGGCGCCCAGATCCCGCTCGGCCAGCTCGCCCGCGTCGAGATCTCCCCCGGCCAGGCGGCCATCGACCGCGAGGCGAACATGCGCTTCGTCGGCGTCAAGTGCAACGTCCGCGGGCGGGACCTGGGCGGCTTCGTCGCCGAGGCCCAGCGCCGCGTCGCCGCCGAGGTCCAGCTGCCCCCCAACAGCTTCCTCACCTGGGGCGGCGAGTTCGAGAACCAGCGCCGCGCCATGGCGCGCCTGGCGATCATCGTGCCGGTCAGCATCGGGCTCATCCTGGCCATCCTCATGCGCACCTTCGGCTCGCTCGCCTGCGCGCTGCTCATCCTCGCCACCATCCCGTTCGCGCTGGTGGGGGGCGTGGTCGGCCTCGACGTGGCGGGGCTCAACCTCAGCGTCGCGGCCTGCATCGGCTTCATCGCGCTCATGGGCCAGGTGGTGCTGAACGGCGTCGTGCTCGTCTCGCAGATCAATGCGCTGCGGGCCGAGGGGATGCGGCTCGGGGCGGCGGTGGAGGCGGGGGCGACGCGGCGCCTGCGGGCGGTGCTGATGACGGCGCTGCTGGCCGCACTCGGGCTCCTGCCGGCGGCGCTGTCGACGGAGATCGGGTCGGAGACGCAGCGGCCGCTGGCGGTGGTCGTGATCGGGGGCCTCGTGTCGGCGACGCTGCTGACGCTGCTAGTCCTGCCGGTGCTCTACACCCTGCTCCTCCCCGAGCGGGCCACCCTCGCCGTCGCGCCGCGCAGTCGCCGCCGCGCCGCCGCGGGAGGGGCAACGTGATCACCGAGTACCTGGACGATGTCTTCCCGCAGCCGCGGCTCTATCCGGACGACCCGTGGGAGCTGGCGCAAGTGAAGATGTGGCAGTCGGCCGAGCTGGCGATGGCGAAGGACTATCTTCTACCTGCACGTGATTCGTCCGGAGCTGCTGCACGCCGGGCTCAGCGCCGCGGACGTCGACCGCATCGTGGCTGCCGGCGTGCACCCGTCCTTCAAGGAATGGCTGCGCGACACGCTGAACGGCACGCCGCGTTTCGACACCAGCGAAGAGCTGGCGAGGGCCATCATCCTCAAGAAGCTCGATGTCCTCGAAGAGCGGCTCGCGGGCCGTCAGTACCTGGTCGGTGAGCGGTTCACCATGGCCGACGCCGGCTGGTTCACGCGGGTCGACAGCCTGCCGGCACTCCGCGTCACTCTGTCACCAGAGCGATACCCGAACACTCAGGCCTGGTGCGGGCGCGTGGCCGAGCGCCCGTCGGTGGCGGCGTCGGCCCGCTAGCTCGCCAGCGCCTGCGCCGCGAAGAGGGCGCCCTCGCTCACGACCTCGTCCCCTACGGTGAGGCCCGAGAGCACCTGTGCGTGTCCGTCGATCTCGGCCCCGGCCTCCACCGCCCGCGGCTCCAGACCGCCGTCCGGCCGGCGCACGATCACCCGGTACCGCTGACCGTCGGAGAGGAGCGCCCTCACCGGGACCGCCAGGATGCGCAGGCCCGGCGGCGCCTTCAGCGTCACGCGCGCGAACATGGCGGGCTTCAGCAGCCGCTGGGCGTTCGGCACCGCGCACAGCACCGGGACCGTGCGCGTCGCATCGTCGACCACGTCGCCGATGACGGTCACCTCGCCCGGAAACTCGTCCGGGTACGCTTCCACGTGGACCGTGACCGTCTGGTGGGGGCGGACGAGCGGCAGCTGCCGCTCGGGCACGCGCACGACGACGCGCACCTGCGAGAGGTCGGAGACCACCGCTAGGGGTTCCGGGCTGTCCGGGCCCGCCGACATCCCGACCGAGGCCTTGCGCGCGACCACGGTGCCCGCGAAGGGCGCGCGGACGAGATAGCGGCTGGTGCGCGCCCCGGGCGTCACGCGCAGGCGCTCGAGCTGAGCACGCGCCCGCTCGAAGTCGGCCGCCGCCTTCTGTGCGTCCTCCTGCGCCTGCAGGTAATCCTTCTCGGCGATCGCGCGCGCCGCGCGCAGGCGCTCCGCCCGCTCGGCGGCCTTGCGGGCGACCACGAGGTCGGCCTCGGCATGCACGTAGTCCGCCTCCGCGCTCCTCACCTCCGGGCTCTCGAGCGCCACGAGCGGCTGGTCGGCGTCGATGTGATCCCCGACCTGCACGAGCAGCTCCACGACGCGCCCCGGCACCGGGGCGTTGAGGCGGGCGGTGCGCTGCTCGTCGAAGTCGATGGTGCCGCTCAGGTTGGCCACGCTCGAAGCCTCGACCTCGGCCACCCGCGTGAACTTGAGGAAGGAGAGCTGGGCGGGGGTGAGCTCGTGCGGCGCGACGGCCGCCGTCGCATCGGCGGCGTCGTTGGCCCGCCCGCAGCCGGCCAGCAAGGCGAGGCAGAGGCTGAGCGGCACGAAGAGCCGGCGCATCACGGCGCCACCTCCAGGGCGGCCGCGCGTGTCACGTCGAACGCGCTCAGGTGCCCGTCGAGCAGGGCGTCGAGGTGATCACGCTGGGTCTGGATGAACGTCCGCTCCGCCTCGACGAACTCGAGCAGGGAGATCGCGCCCTCGCGATACGACACCTCCGCCGCGCGTCGCGCGTCCTCGGACTGCCGGAGGAAGGCCTCCTCGAAGCGGCGCACGCGCTCGCCGGCGACCGTGTAGCTGGTCACGGCGGTCCGCACCTCCTGCGGGATCCCGAGTCTCAGCTTCTGCACCTCGCGCCGGGCGATCAGGGCCTCGGCCTCGGCCCGTTCGATCTCGCCCTGGTTGCGGTTCACGAGCGGCAGCGGCAGCGAGAAGTTGGCGCCGAGCGAGTTGGCGAGGTTGCCCGCCACCTGGAACTCGTCGTGCGTGTACTGCACGCCGACGGTCACGTTCGGCCAGCGCTCGGCGCGCGCCAGCCGCAGCGCGGCCTCGGCGGCCTCGGCCGCGCGCTCGGCGGCGGTCAGGTCCGGCCGACGTCGGAGCGCCTCGCTCACCAGCGCGTCGGTGTCGGTCCGAGCCGCCGGCAGCCGGAGCTCGCCGACGGGGACGAGATCGGCGACGTCGAGGCCGAGCAAGGGCAGGAGCTCGGCCGCCGCCTCCCGTCGCTCGATCTCCGCGTCGGCCACCTCGTGCTCGAACCCCCGCTGCTCGAGCGCGATCTTGTCGAACTCCGCCGCGGAGATCTCGCCCGCGTCGGCCCGCTCCCGGCTGACGCGCACGGTCTCCCGATAGTGGGTGAGATTCTCGCGGGCGAGCCGCAGGCGCTCGCCGGCCACCAGCGTGCGCACGAACCGGGCGCGCACCTCGAAGACCAGGCGGCGATCGAGGTCGGCGCGCTCCGCGCCCGCCGCGGCCATCCGGCCATGGGCCGCAGCGATGCGCTCCCCACGCTTTCCCCACAGGACGAGCTCCTGCCCGATGCCCACCTGCTCGTTCACCGTGTCGCCGGCGCCGATGCCCGGCGGGTTCGTCCGCCCGATCGGGAAGTTGCCGGCTCCGAACGACAAGGTGGGATTCGGATACAGCCGGGCGGCCGTGACGTCGCCCTGGGCGGCGCGCACCTTGAGCGCCCCGGCCAGCAGCTCCGGACTCTGTCGCCGGAGCAGCGCGACCGCCTCGTCGAGCGTCACCTGCGCGGTCTCCTCAGCCGCCCGGGCGGGCCGGACGACCAGAGCGACGGCCAGCGAGAGCACGAGCGAGAACCACTGCACGGCGGCGCGGCAGCCTATCCACGATAACCGCGAAGCAAGTTAGAACGCGGAGCGGGCGGCCCTGGGGGGTTCGGACCTAACCACGCTCCGCGTCCTTTCGGATGGTGGAAGCCGGCCCCCCATGGGCCGGCAGCCCCGTCCAGCCACCCGAAACCGAATCTTGCTCGTGACTCATCGCCGTCGCTGTCGTCAGCGCTCGCACGGTGGCGAGCAGCCGATCGGCCGCGAACGGCTTGGCGAGGAGCGGCACACCCAGCCGGCGTGCCGCGGCCCGCGCCGCTTCGTCGGCGAACGCCGAGACCAGCAACGCGGGCGCACCCGGACGGACCCGCCCGAGGTCGGCGACGATCTCCGTCCCGCTCACGCCGGGCATCGTCACGTCCGCGATGACCAGGGCATAGGGGGAGCGGTGTACGCGCTCGAGGGCGCCGTCGTCGTCGGTGGTCCACTCGACGCGGTAGCCGGCCCCGGCAAGCACCTCCGCCATGAAGCGGCACGACGCCAGGTCATCGTCCACGATCAGGACCGGCTCCGCCGGGATGCTCATGGCGATGGTATCCGAGCAAGGCGGGTGCCAGGGGTTGCCGTGAAAAAAGGGCCGGAAACCGGACCCTTGCCGGCTCGAGGGGCGAGGCGGCCTGCCCCGCCTGTGGCAAATGGTCTCGGCTACTCTCGCGAGCCGGCGCGCGGCGGCAGGCCGTAGCGCTGAAGCATCCGGTAGAGCGAGCGCCGGTCGACGCCCAGCACCGCCGCGGCGCGGCTCACGTTGCCGCCGCTCTCCTCGAGCACCTGCTCGATGTAGCGGCGCTTGAGCTCCGCCAGCGTCGGCCGGTCGGCCGGATGGCTGGCGGGAAGAGCCCCGCCGTTCTCGGGCCGGGCCGCAGCGATGTCGCCCGGCAGGTCCTCGGCGGCGAGCACCTCGTGCTGCGCCAGCGCGACGCTGCGCTCGAGCACGTGCCCGAGCTCGCGGATGTTGCCGGGCCAATCGTAGGCGCCGAGCAGGGCGAGCGCCGACTCGGACACGCCGGTCACGCGCTTGCCGCAGCTGGCGGCCGCTTTTCGCACCAGGTGGTCGACGAGCAGCGGGATGTCCTCGCGCCGCTCGCGCAGCGGCGGGAGGTGGATGGTCACCACCTTCAGCCGGTAGTAGAGGTCCTCGCGGAAGCGTCCGGTCGCGACCGCCCCCCCGAGGTCGCGGTTGGTGGCGGCGATGATCCGGACGTCCACCTTCCGCCACTCCGTCCCGCCCACGGGGCGGACCTCGTGCTCCTGGAGGACGCGCAGGAGCTTGGCCTGGAGCGCCGGCGTGACGTCCCCGATCTCGTCGAGGAAGATCGTGCCGCCGTCCGCCTCCGCGAACAGGCCGGGCGCATCGGCCACCGCGCCCGTGAACGCGCCGCGCACGTGCCCGAAGAGCTCGCTCTCGAGGAGCGTCTCGGTGAGCGCGGCGCAGTCGACCGCCACGAACGGCCGCTTGCGGCGCAGGCTGTGGCGGTGGATGGCGCGCGCGACGAGCTCCTTGCCCGTGCCGCTCTCGCCCGTCACCAGGACGGTGCTCGGGCCCGGCGCGACGCGGGCGATGGTCTTGTAGACCTCGACCATGGCCGGCGTGCGGCCGACCACGCCGCCGAACTCCTCGCCCGCCTCCGGCAGCTCGGCCTGCGTCTCCGTCCGACGGCCGAGGGCCCGGCGGACCGTCGCGCGGAGCTCCTCGACGTCCATCGGCTTGCTGACGTAGTCGACCGCCCCCGAGGCGATGGCCAGCACCGCCGTGTCGATCGACCCGAATGCGGTCATGATAACCACCGGCACCTGCGGCCAGCGCTCGCGCAGCCGCCGGAGCAGCTCGAGCCCGTCGAGCTCCGGCATGCGGACGTCGAGCACCGCCAGGTCGATCGGCTGCTCGGCAGCCCGCGCCAGGGCGCGGCGCGGGTCGGTCTCCCAGACGACGGTCGCGCCGTCGCGGCTCAGCACCTCGGCGAGCAGCCGGCACGTGACCGCATCGTCGTCGACCACGAGGAGGCGCGCCGCGCTCATGATTCCTCCATCGGCAGCCGGACCCGGACGCTCGTCCCGTGTCCGCGCGCGCTCTCGACCTCGAGCTGCCCGCCGTGCGCGCGCACGATGTGGTCGACGATCGCGAGGCCGAGCCCGGTGCCGCGGCCCGGCGCCTTGGTGGTGTAGAACGGCTCCACGGCCCGGCGCAGCTCCTCGGGCGCCATGCCGTGGCCGGTGTCCGAGACCGTCAGCTCGAGCGTCCGCCCCGGCCGGCCGTTCTGCGGCAGGACCACGGCGCTCACCGTGATCGTGCCGGGCGGCTCGGTGGCGTCGATGGCGTTGGTCAGGAGGTTCAGGAGGACCTGGCGAAGCGCCGCCGCGTCGGCCGGCACGGGCGGGAGGTCGGGCGGCACGAGGCTCTGGAGCGCGACCTCGCGGCCGGCGAGGCGCGATGACACGATGGTCAGCGCCTCGGCGACGAGCGGGCCGAGCGACACGGGCGCGTGGTGCAGCTCGCGGTCGCGCGTGCGATCGAGCACGCTGCGGATCGTCTCGATCATGCGCTGGACCTGCGATTCGATGATGGCGAGCTTCTCGCCGTCGTCGGCAGACCAGGGCTGGCGCCGCAGGAGCTGCGTGTAGCCGAGCACCGAGTTGAGCGGCGTGCCCAGCTCGTGAGCGATCGTCGCCGCCATCTGCCCGAGCGCGGCCAGACGCCCGCTGCGCCCGATCTCGAGCTGCGCCTGCCACAGCCGCTGGTTGGCCTGCTGGAGCTCGCGATTCTTCTCGGCCAGGTCGCGGGTGGCTTGCCGGACGCGCGACTCGAGGCCGGCGGTCAGCTCCTCGAGGCGGGACAGCATGCGGTTCAGGCTGCCGGCGAGGAAGGCGAACTCCCCGCCGCGGGCGGCTTCCACCCGGACGCCGAGCTCGCCGCTCTCCGCCCGCTGCATGCCCGCCACCAGCGCGGCGACGGGACGAGCCACGCGCCGCTCGAGGAAGAACGCGAGGGCGAACGAGATGAGGAGCGTCGAGCAGACCAGAATGGCCCCGTCGATCACGCGCAGCCGCCGCCTCAGACGTGCGAGCTCGTCGAGCGAGAGCTCGACCTGCGCCGCGCCAACGAACGCACCGTCGCGCCGCAGCGGCACGGCGACGCGCCAGACGCCCGCTCCTATCCGCTCGCGGTCGAGCGTCATCGAGCTGCCCCGGGCCAGCTGCCTCGCGGCGTCTGGCCCGAGCGTCCCCGCGGCCGCCTCCGGCGCGTCGCGGGTCGTGAGCAGCACCTCGGGCCGCCCACCGCCGAGGCCGAAGATGTCGATCGCCGTGATCTCGCGGTCGCCCTCGTTGATCGCAACGAGCTGGCGCCGCAAGGCCTCGAGCTCGGTCCGGCCCCACAGCGAGGCCACCGTCCTGAGCGCCAGGAGCGCGCGCTCCTGCAGGTCCCGTTCCTCGGCCCGCTCGGAGAGCCGCGTGTCGACCCACTGGGAGACCGCAAGCACCGTGGCGACCGTCAGGACGACGATCGCGATCAGCTGGAAGCGAAGCGTGCGAAACACCGAAGTGGGGATCGCCTCGGGAGGGCGCCTCGCGGGGCTCACGACGTCAGGTTCCTCGCGCCGCCCCCCGAACGGCGCCAAAACCTTACACCCCGCGAGCGCCATCGCTCAAGAGCGCCGGCGCGGACGGGTCTGACGACGATGCAGGGGCGGGCCACCCGGCCCGCCCCTGGTCACGACCTACTCCTTCTTCGATTCGACGATCTTGCCGCCCTTCTTCTCGCACTCGGCTTTGGACGTCTCGATCCACGCCTTGCCCTTGCACGCGTTCTGGCCCTGGCAAGAGTTCGCCGCGCTCGCGCACGCCCCCTGCCCCTTGCACGCGTTGATGCCCATGCAGTGGACGGTATCGCCGCCGGCCTTCTCGGCGGCTCGGGCGACGACGGCGCCGCTCAGGAACAATCCGGCCGCCGCACTCGCAATCAACACTCCCCTGCTCGATCGGTTCATGGACACCCTCCCTGGTCCTGGATGGACCAGGCCGCTCTAGCACCCATGCCGGACGGTTGCCAGGTTCACTCAGGGTGCGTCCGGCGCGTGAGGGCGGCGCCGTCGAGGACCAGCTGCGCGATCTTGCCGAGATCGCCGATATGGTCGACGGGATCGCCATCGACGAGCAACAGGTCGGCGCGCTTGCCGACCGCGATCTCGCCGAAATCGGCCGCGTCGCCGCCGATGAAGCGCGCGTTCTCCCAGGTGGCCGCGCGCAAGGCCTCGCCCGGCGTGAGGCCCGCCTCGACGAGCTTCACGAGCTCGAGGTGGAGGCCGGCGCCCGGCAGGTCGCCCGGATTGCACGCGTCACTTCCGGCGAGCACCGGCACACCGGCCGCCCGCAGCGTGGCGACGTTGGCGCGGCGCGCGTCGTGCGCGGCCGCCGCGGCTCGGAGGAACGCTGCGGTCGCCTCATCGAGCGCGGGGGCCGGCGCGAGCAGGGCGGCAACGAGGCCCGCCCGCGCCACCTCGCGCTCGATCGGCAGGAAGTCCGACGCGCGCGTGCGCGGTGTCCCGGCGAGATCCCAGACGGCGAGCGTGACGACGACGGGTACGTGCGCCGCCACGATCACCCGAACCGCCTCCGCGGACAGCTCCTCGCGCCATGGGGCGTGGGCGAGCGCATCGACGCCGCCCCGGACGGCGTCGATCGCTTCCGCCGAGCTGCCGATGTGGGCGATCGACCGCACGCCCGCCGCGTGACCGGCGGCGGTGATGGCGGCGATCGTCTCGCGGGCGAGGCGCGGGACCTTCCCCGTGCCCACATCGATGGCGAGCTTCAGCACGTCGGGCCGCTCGGGGAGGAGCGCCTCGATCGCACGACGTGCCTCCTCTGGTGTCGCCACCTCGCGCGTCGCGCGGGGCAGGACGTACCAGCGAAGGTACCAGGGGAGCCAGGCACGGAGCACCTCGGCGGGGTGGCCCCCGGGGGCGGTGAAGACGGGCCCGGCCGCGTAGAGCCGCGGGCCCAGGTGCGCTCCCGTCGCGACGCGCGACCGTTCGCGGAAGACCTCGGGAGTGAGGTTCCCGAGGTCGAGGACCGTCGTGACGCCGGCGTACAGGAAGGCGGCGAGGTTGTCGGCGACGTCGGGAAACACCACCCGCCACGGCGGGTACGGCGAGGAGCCGGTGTGCGTGTGGACGTCGACCAGCCCGGGCAGCAGCGTTCCGCCGCGGCCGTCGATCTCGGGGACGTCACGGGCCGGGAGGCCGGGCGGCCCGACGGCGTCGATGCGGCCGTCCCGCACGAGGACGTCGCGGAGACCGTCGGCGAGCGTCGCCCGCGGCGCATCGAAGACGCGGACGTTGCGCAGAACGACCGAGCGCGGCGCGCCGGGCGCGCGCGACACGAGCGGCGCCTCGCGCGAGCAGGCCGCGGCAACGAGGAGCACGGCCGTAACGGCGGCCCGGCCCATGCTCTCCCGTCGACGCACGAGGTGGGCTTATCACCCACGTCGCGTTGTCACCAAGCCGGCCTGACGACGTCGCCGGCAGCGCCTCCCTCATGGCGGACCGTTGTCCGCTCACGGGCCGGTGGCGATCAGGACTGCCGGAGGCGCGACGGCCCCCTCGCGAGCGTTGTAGTCGGCGCCGTTCGCCGACAGGCTGTCGATCGCGAAGCAGTAGATGCCGTCGCCAGGGATCGCGCCGGTGAGGTCGAAGCTCACCACCTGGCTCAACGTCACCGCTCCGACCGAGGACAGCACGGGGCCGTCGATCGCCGGCCGCGTGCTCCACGTCATGGCGAGCTTTGTTCTCCACGAAATCATGAGGTCGATCTCCCGTGACCCACGGGGCGTCTGCACACCCCCGCGGATGCCGTGCGGAACTACCCAGCAAACTCCATCGATAATGTCCTAGCGTCGTCACTACGGCCTGCGTGGAAGCCGTGTAAATTGGGTTCTTCCCGCGCGGAGCTACGGGACCTCCCCAGGGTCCCGCGTGCCGCGTGATTTCGCGCAGCGCGTTGGGGGTTTTCCCCCGCATCACGCCGGCCCGCGCACGGTGTTGCGGGCAAATCGCGCTGGCAAAGCGGTTGCTTTGAGCGCAACGGCGCGGCGAATGACCCACGACTTCCCAGAGATTGACGAGATCGAGCCCCAGCACATCGCGCTGGCGCTTCGTCTCCCCCGCGGCGGGGTTCTGCCCGCGGGGCATCTCCTTGGGATCGGCCGCTGGGCGCTCGGCCGCCAGAAAAACCCTGCATCCCGTCCGGCCTCGCCGTCGACGAGCCACCGCTCGCACCACGAGTCGCGGAGGACCCCTCCTGCACGGACCCGGAGTGGATGCACAAACTGTTCGAACGAGAGGAGACGCGGAATGAAGACGAGAAGGACGAGGACGATGGCCGCAGGCCTGCTGAGCGCGTCCGTCCTGCTGTGGACCGTGGGGTTCGTGCCGCCCGCGGCGGCGCGGCCGCGCATGGCGGACCGGGACGGTGACGGGCTCTCGGACCGGGCCGAGCAGAAGCTGGGGACCGACCCCGACAATCCGGACACGGATGGCGACGGCCTCTCCGATGGCGAGGAGGTCGCCCTGGGCACCGATCCGAACGACCCGGACACCGACCACGACGGCATCGACGACGCTGACGACCCGGATCCCCTGGACGACGGCGCAGGCGGCGGTGCAGACGATCCGCCGGGCGACGACCACGGCCACCACGGGCACGACGACTAATCCGCGCCACGACGCGCCGGGAGCGTATGCTGACGAGCGGCGTAGCCGGGCCGGGGATTCACCTCGCGCGACGCGGGGTGGTCCCCGGCCGGTGAAACGCCGCGTGCCGGCAGCGCTCCCTCGCCGTCACGGCCGACGTGCCGTCGTGGCCAGCAAGGCCGGCCGCCTCGGCAGGTGGCGGAGCCCCATCCACGCCAGCGCCGCGATGTGGCTCGCCACCGTCTCCACCGGCGGCGCCTTCCGGCTCTCGGTCCACCACTGCCCGACGAAGGCGACCATGCCGACCAGCGCGTGCGCGTAGATGGGCGCCGCCTTGGCATCGTAGCCGGCCTTGCGGAACTGCTCGGTGAAGATGGCGCCCACCCGGTCCGCGAGGTCGTACATCAGGGCCGGCATCTCGCCGCTCCGCTTCGACGCGGGGGTGTCGCGGAGGAGCACCGCGAAGCCGTTCGGCCGCTCCTTCACGTAGGTGAGGAAGGCGAGCGCGGCCCGTTCCAGGCGCTCGCGCGGCGAGCCCGACGAGATCGCCTCGACGATGCGGCCGACGATGTGCTCCACCTCGCGGTCGACGATCACCGCGTACAGCCCTTCCTTGCCGCCGAAGTGCTCGTAGACGATCGGCTTCGAGATGCCGGCCCGCTCCGCGATCTCCTCGACCGACGTCGCCTCGTAGCCGCGCGCGGCGAAGACCGTCCGTCCGACCTCGACCAGCTGCGCCCGCCGCGCCGAGGCGGCGAGCCGCGGGCGGCCCTCCGGCTTGGGCGTCCCGGCCATGTTGACACGCTTACTACGGAGGCGTAAGGTACGCAACCGTAACTTACGGTTACGTATCAGTAGCATAACAAGGAGGCCCCATGACCGCCGCCCCCCCGAACCCGCTCGCCGAGCTCGAACCCGCCGTCGCGAGGCTCCTCGACCGCCACCTGGCCACGGCCAAGGAGTGGTTCCCGCACGACTACGTCCCCTGGGACCTCGGCCGCAGCTTCACCGACGCGCCCTGGGAGGCCGCCGATTCAGGCCTGAGCGCCGTGGCGCGCACCGCGCTCGAGCTCAACCTGCTGACCGAGGACAACCTCCCCTACTATCACCTCGCCATCTGGAGCCTCTTCGGCGGGCAGGGCGCCTGGGGCGAGTGGGCCCGCCGCTGGACCGCCGAGGAGGGTCGCCACTCGATCGCGCTCCGGGACTACCTCCTGGTGACGCGCGCCGTCGACCCGGTCGCGCTCGAGCGGGAGCGCATGGACCACGTGTCGCGCGGCTACTACCCGCGCCGCATCCCCGGCCCGCTCGACGGCCTCGTCTACGTGACCCTGCAGGAGCTCGCCACCCGCATCGCCCACCGCAACACGGGCGCGATCACGGGCGACCCGGTGGCCGAGCGGCTGCTCGTCCGCGTCGCGCTCGACGAGAACCTGCACTATGCCTTCTACCGCGACGTCGCCTGCGCCGCGATCGAGCTCGACCCGTCCGCCATGGTCCTGGCCATGAAGCGGCAGGTGCTCGGCTTCGCGATGCCGGGCTTCGAGCTGCGCGGCTTCCGCGAGCGGGCGATCACCATCGCCGCGGCCGGCATCTATGACCTCCGCATCCATCACGACCAGGTGCTCTGCCCGGTGCTGCTCAGGCACTGGAGGCTGCGTGAGCTCCGCGGGCTGAGCGACGAGGCGGAGCGGGCGCGCGAGGCCGTGCTCACCTTCCTCGAGAGCCTGGGTGGCGCGAGCGCGAACGCGGCGCAGGGCCAGAACGCGGCCCCCGCCAACGCGTGCGCGTGAGGTCGACCTTGCCGTGGCGATCGAAGCGCACCCCCTCGCTCTCGAGGAGCTCGCGCTGGATGTCGGCCCAGAAGCCGTCCCGATGGCTGCAGCGGCCAGCGGCACTGATGACGCGCTGCCACGGCACGAGGTCGCGCAGCGCACCGGGCAGCGCGCCGAGAGCCGTGCCCACGGCCCGCCCGCCGCGCGGTCGCCCGAGCAGCGCCGCGACCTGCCCATAGGTCGCGACCCTGCCGCGCGGGATGCGACGCACGAGCCGGTAGACGAGGCGGTGGAAGGGCGGCGGGCCGGTCGAGGCGCGCGGCATCCTTCAGGCCTCGAGCGTGTCGACGAAGAGCGCGCGCACCTCGGCGACGCGCTGCTCGAGCGTGTCGGGCGTCCAGTCGTCGGTGGGAATCGGCGGGTGGACCACCACCTCCACGGTGGCGGGGCGGATGACGAGGCCGTGCTTCGGGAGCGCGTCGAGGGAGTTGCGGAAGACGATCGGCACGATCGGCACGCGCGCGCCCATCGCCATGTGGAAGGCGCCCTTCTTGAACGGGCCGAGACGAAGGGTGGCGCTGCGCGTGCCCTCCGGCGCGATGACGAGCGAGGTGCCCTGCCGGAGCGCGGTGATCGCCGGCCGGAGCGCGTCGATCGCGCGCTGGCGGTCGGAGCGGTCGATGAACACCGTGCCCGCGAAGGCGAAGGTGGGACCGAAGAGCGGGTTCCTCCGCACCTCCTGCTTCGCGACGGCGACGATGTCGCGTCGCAGGAGCTTGCAGATGAGGAGCGCGTCGACGGCGCTCTGGTGGTTGAAGATGAAGACCGCCGGCCGGTGCGACCACAGGTGCTCCTCGCCGCGCACCTCGAGCCGGACGCCGGCGAGCGCCGTGCCGAGCTCGCCCCAGGCGGTGATCGCCAGGTTCACCATGTCGCGCCGGCTGCGATTCAGGAGGCCCGGGATCGCGCCGACCCCGAAGGCCGGAATGATGCTCGCGATCGCGAGCGACGAGCGGACGATCTCGCCGAGGCTCGGCCGGCCGCGGCCCGTGAAGCGCTGGACCGGCCAGCCTCGCCGGCGGGCGACCGCCGCCAGCCGGCGGCTCGGGTTCGTCGGCCGCGCCTGGCCGACGATCTCGAGCAGCGGCAGGTCCTCGTGGCTGTCGGTGTAGAAGTAGCTCTGCCGGAGCTCGATGCCGTGCTCGCGCGCGAGCGCGCGCGCCGCCAGCGCCTTCCCGCCGCCGTAGCACGTGGGCCAGACGTGGCGGCCCGTGAGCCGCCCGTTCTCCACTTCGAGGCGCGTGCACAGCACGTGGGGGATGCCGAGCTCGCGCGCCAGCGGCTCGACCTGGTAGCGAGTCGCCGACGACACCAGGGCCAGGGTGTGGCCGCGGCGCCGGTGGGCCTGCACCAAGGTGCGCGACTCGGGGTAGATCGCCGCCGCGATCGTGCGCGCGAAGATGCGCTCCGCCAGCTCCTCGAGCTCCTTCTCGGGCACGCCGCGCAGCCAGCCCGCCGTCGCAGCGATCAGCCCGGAGAAGCCGACGCGCCCGAGCTGGAAGCCGACGCTGTTCAGCACCGTGTCGGCGACGTCGCGCGGGCTCATCCGCCCGCTCAGCAGGCGGTCGCGCAGGAACGCGACCGCCGAGAAGCCCGCGATGAGCGTGCCGTCGACGTCGAAGAAGGCGCCCACCGCGGGTCCGGCCGGGCTCTCCTCGACGTCGCGCGTGATGTGGGCGGAGAGGGCCATGGCCGCGGGTGCCCGGGAAGATACCTCCGCCGCCGTCCGGCGGTCGAGGTGGGCCCACCTTCCCGGGCACTTGCGTGCTTGGATAGAATCCGCGCCCGTGGCAGGCCTCCCGAGCCCGTCGCCTCCCCTGGAGGACGCGGTGCGGTGGCCGCCGGCCGATGGCCGGCGCGTCGTCTTCCTGCTCGACGCCTCGAGCGGGCTCGAGCGACGTTTCCTCGAGCAGTGGATCGTGCGGGCCCGACCGTCCGGCGTCACACCGGCCGGCTACGACGTCGTGGCGATTCCCCCCTCGCGGCGGCGGCGCGCGGGGCGCGTCGATCCGCGGCTGGAGGCGACGCTGGCGACGGGGGACGACCCGCTGCTCGCCCCCCTGCGCGTCGCCTGGCTCCCGCCGGAGGGCGACGGGGCACGAGCGGCGCGTCTCTCGAGGCTCCTCGCCGTCGGCGACCCGCGCGATCCGGGACGTCTCCGCCAGGCCCAGGTGCTGCGGCGGCATCCCGACCGCTGCCGCGTCGTGGTGGCCGAGCCGGCGCCCGCCTCCGAGCTGCGCGAACGCTGGCGGCGCACGGGCGGCACCGACGTGGGGCACACCGCCGGGCTGTCCGAGTTCGTCGCCCGCCAGGCGGCGCTGGCGCTCGATCGCGC
This sequence comes from Deltaproteobacteria bacterium, assembly GCA_005888095.1. Classification (GTDB taxonomy): domain Bacteria; phylum Desulfobacterota; class Binatia; order DP-6; family DP-6; genus DP-3. The sequence continues at coordinate 166,436 of VBKF01000091.1, forward strand.
CGAGCGGCGCCTGCGCGGCGCGCGCTACAAGGTCCCGCGCTTCGTCGAGGAGGAGATCGTCGCACGGCCGGCCTTCCGCGGCGCCGTGGCACGGCTCGCGCGACGCCTCGGTCGCGACGACGCGGGCGTGACGCGCGAGGCGCGCCGCTATCTCCGCGAGATCGCGGCCAGCCACAGCCCCCGTCTCATCCACCTCGCGGCGAACCTGATCCGCTACATGTACACGCGGGGATACGGCGAGACGCTGCACTACGACCGGGAGCAGCTCGCCGCGCTCGCCGCCCTCGGCCAGCGCCATCCGCTGGTCTTCCTCCCGAGCCACAAGTCGAACCTCGACAGCCTGGTGCTCAAGTACGCGCTCTACGAGAACGGGCTGCCGCCGAACCACACCGCCGGCGGCATCAACATGAACTTCTTCCCGATGGGCGCGCTCCTCAGGCGGACGGGCATCTTCTTCATCCGCCGCAGCTTCAAGGACAACGAGGTCTACAAGCTCGTCCTGCGCCAGTACGTCGACTACCTGGTCGAGAAGCGCTTCCCGCTCGAGTGGTACATCGAGGGCACGCGCTCGCGGTCGGGCAAGCTCATGCCGCCGCGCTTCGGGCTGCTCGCCTACGTGGTCGACGCCTACCGGCGCGGCAGGAGCGACGACGTCCTCCTGATCCCGGTGTCGATCGCCTACGACCAGATCCAGGACGTGGCCGGCTACGCCGCGGAGGAACGGGGCGCGGCGAAGCAGCCGGAGAGCTTCGGGTGGTTCCTGCGCTTCGTGCGCGCGCTCCGCCGCCGCTACGGGGAGATCTACATCCGCTTCGGGGAGCCGCTCTCCCTGGCGCGCGCGCTCGGCCCGCCCGACCCGGGGGCCGAGCCCGACCCGGACGAGCAGAGCCTGGCCCTCCAGAAGCTCGCCTTCGCGGTGGCGGTGCGCATCAACCGCGCGACGCCGATCACCGCGATCTCGCTGGTGACGCTGGCGCTGCTCGGCACCGCGAACCGGGCGCTCAGCGTCGACGAGACGATCGTCCGGCTGCGCAACCTCCTCGACTACGTCAGGCGCCGCAACCTGCCGACCGCCGGCGACCTCGGTCTGGACACCCGCGAGGGCGTGCAGCGCGCGCTCGACGCCCTGGTCGAGAACGGCGTGGTCACCTGCTTCGCGGGCGGATCGGAGACCGTCTACCTGATCGGCCCCGAGAAGCACCTGATCGCGTCGTACTACCGCAACACGATCATCCACTTCTTCGTGACCGGCGCGATCGCCGAGCTGGCCCTGCTGCGCGCGGCCGGGGACGGCGTCGCCGACCCGGCCGCCGAGTTCTGGGACGAGACGATGCGGCTCCGGGACCTGCTCAAGTTCGAGTTCTTCTTCGCCGAGAAGGAGGCCTTCCGCGAGGAGCTCCGCGAGGAGGTGGGGCTGCATGACGCCGAGTGGGAGAGCCGGCTCACGGAGGGGCCGGGGTCGATCGACGCGCTCCTCCGTCGCTTCCGCCCGTTCAGCGCCCATCGCGTGCTGCGGCCTTTCGTCGAGGCTTACCGCGTCGTGGCCGACGCGCTGGAGCCTCGCCCCGCCGAGGCTCCGCTCGAAGAGGAGGCCTTCCTCCGGGCGTGCATGGCGCTCGGCCAGCAGTACGTGCTGCAACGGCGGATCCTCAGCCCCGAGTCGGTCTCGCAGGTCCTCTTCGCCACGGCGCTCAGCCTGGCGCGCAACCGCGGGCTGGTGGATCCGGGCGCACCGGATCTCGTCGAGCGACGCCGCTCCTTCGCCGAGGAGCTGCGAGAGGTGACCCGGCGCGTCGACGCCATCGATGCGCTGGTGGCGGCGCGGCACGCCGGGCTGATCGACTGAGCCGGCGTTCTACGTGGGCGATCGTGATGAGCGAGTACGCGGTGATCGGACCTGTGGATCCGCAGCTGGGCCAGTATCCCGCCGCGTCGATTCTGAAGGCCGTGGCCAGAAAGAGCTTCGGCCTGCCGGTACGATGCGATATTCCTGCGGAGTATCTCGATCTGATGACCCTCTATCCGCAACCGGTCCGGCGCCAGCCGACAGTTGAATACCTGCCGCAACCGCGCCGCTTCGAAGGCGGTCGTGGAACGCGGAACTGAAGCGCCCCGGCGGCTACCGCGATTGCGGGCGTCCGAGGCACACTCTACCCGCGAACGGCGCGCGATGCGGGAGTGGTCGCGTCTCGCGGCAGCGGTGAGCGCGGGTCTCGGGTCCCGCCTCGTCTATGCGTCTTTCGAGGATCATCGGACGGGTCAACGTAGATGACCTGCCACGGGCCGATGCTGCTGAGCTGGAGCACTGTCTCGCCAGTCGCCCACGCGAAATGGGTCATCTTCGGGGGCATGGAACTATAGGTTCCCCCGGGCAGAGC